>JAUXIC010000048.1 GCA_030621215.1 Caldisericota bacterium | reverse complement strand
GGATAGACATCATCAAAGGAAAAGGTGAGTTGCATAATAATAAAACGGATAACCAGATTTAGGCCATAATTCCATTTATCTTAATAACCGAAGGGTTTTAGAAAGAGTATATGTAGGCAGTGCAGAATAGAATCTGATTAAATATAGATATCTCTTTTGGATTTAAGAGCTTCCGCAAGAAATGCTGCACCGACAGCACCTGCATCATTTTTTAGCATAGAGCGCACGATTTTAATATCTTCAAGAGAAGATGCCAGGGCATAATTTTTTGCCGCTTTTATTGTATTTTTCAGAATGAGTCCTGATTCAACTACTCCGCCACCAAGGATGATCATTTCCGGATTTAGTATGTTTATGATGTCCCCGCATATTTTTCCCAAATAATGTGAAGCCTGCTCATATGCTCGGAGAGCCAGCTTATCTCCACGTTTTGCATATTGGGCAATTTTTTTTGCTGTAGTTTTGCAACCCGTCATTTCGGTTTTTACTCCTTTTGCCATCTCGCTAGTTACGTACTGCTCGATTCCTTTTCCTGAAGCAACTGTTTCCAGGCAGCCTCTTTTCCCGCAGTTACACCGAAGGCCATTTTCCTGAACAGTTAAGTGGCCTATTTCACCTGCGAGTCCATTTTTCCCGGTATAAATTCTACTCCCGATTAGCATTGCACCTCCGATGCCGGTACCCACGGAAATAAAAACTGCATTTTGTTTATTTTGCGCTGCCCCTAAATAAACTTCTCCTAAAAGTGCAGTATTTACGTCGTTCTCCAAAAAGACGGGAACACCCAATTTTTTTGAAAGACGTTCTGTAACAGAAAAATCTTTTATTTTTCCAATATTAGGGAGGAAGATAATTTGTCCAGTCGTACGGTTAACCATTCCTGCTAGTCCAATGCCTATCGCAGATGGGTAGATAGAAGTTTTTTGCTCCACTTTTGTTACGCCTGTAAGGATTTTTTGCACAATGTCATCTCCAGAATCGATTTTTCCCGTTGAGATTCTCATTTTATGAATTATTTTATTATTCTTCAGCAGGACAAAATTGATTTTGGTTCCGCCAAAATCAATACCAAGAAAAGATTTTGTTTTCATATCGTTAGTGTATCTTATTTTGATAAGCAGTCAATAATTTATAGTTAATAATGTAGAATCTGGCTAACCTGTAATAAAAATTTATTTGCTTTTTTCTCCGCGTTTGTTGAGATGCGCATACTTAGCTGTAGTTTTTGGATTTTCATGGCCTAACAGCCTTTGTATGGTTGCAATGTCTATTTTATCCCGAACAAGAAGTGCAGCAAATGTGTGCCTGAGCGTGTGTGGTGAAATATTTTTATTTATTCCTGCATTTTTGGCTCTTCTCTTAACGGTGGTGTATATTTCCATCTTGCTTAATCGTGTGCCCTTTTTTGATATGAATAGCGCGCTGCCTTGCGTATGCACTTCTCTCCATTGCAAATACGACTGTAGCGTGTTCTTCAGTATCTTGTCGATTGAAAGAACTCGTTTTTTGCCTCCCTTTTCTGTTAAACTTATTGTATCCATCTTTAGATTTAAATCGTCTATATTGAGGATATGGAGCTCAGAGAGTTTTAGTCCTGTAAGAAGAAACATGTCAATGATGGCTTTGTCTCTAATTTTTTTACAGGCGTTTCTTAATTTGACAACCTCATCTTTAGAAAGATAGACAAGATGTTTTTTGGGCTGTTTTATAGAAGAAGGTATATCAAAATTTATATCGTATTCTTTAATAATCCATTTGCCAAATGCTTTTAATGCATACACAATTTGTGCCTCTGAATTTTTGCTCCAATGTCCCTGTTGTATAAATCTAGAGACTGAATTTCTGTCGGGGATATCAAAATCTTTCAGGAATTCTTCAAGTATCCACTTTCTATTCTTCACAGTATAGGTTGAATAGCCTTGCGCAGAGATGCAGGCAAGATAATTTTCTGCAATGCTTTTTTTATTTTCTTTAAGTTTTGTTAAATCTGATTTTATCTTTTTATCCATATCCTATACCTGATATTTATAATACGCAATTTAGGAAAATTTTAAAAAAGAATTGACTGATGCAAAATTATGGTTATAATTGTTACTATATTTATGAAAAGGAGGCGAAAATGCTAAAAGCGATTAATGCGACAGAGGGGAAAAAGAAATTTCTCGAGCTTCTGGATAATTGTAAAGAACACCCCTTTCTCATTATACGAAAAGGAAAGCCGGCTGCAGTATTAATGGACAGCGAGTTATACGAATCAATTATGGAAACAATCAAATTCTACGCATATCCTGAAATTGCCAAAGAAGTCAAGAAATGGAAGAAAAGATAAATCTCCTGACAAAAAACTTAACAATTGCCTTTGAAGACAATGGGATTACACTCTCTTCCGGCAGAAAGAATCTCTCTTGTTTTAAATATGCGGATATCCAAACGCCATATTTTTCACTCATTATTCTTGCAGGACGGGAAAAAAATCTGAATCGGGTGAAAAAAATTATCACAGCATATTCTGCACTTCCCGTGATTAGGGAAGTGATTGTTGTTGGAAATGAAAGCCAGTCAACTGATGCGATTGCAGAGCTGTCAGATGTCAAATTTACGACAAATGAAAAACTGAATGATCCTATCTCTGTATCATTTAAAAAAGGAGTTTGTCTCTTAAGTAATTATTCTGAATTTAGTATTATGGTTTTTGCAAACAGGGAGATTTTACCTAAAGAGAAGATGAATAAATTCATGCAGATGGTGTATGCGAAAAATATAGATGTTGCAGTACTGGTTAAAAAAGGGAAAAGAACGCACCCTATTGTTTTCAGCGCAGATGCAGTTCAAAAGATAAGAAAAATAAGAAAAGAACAGGGCTTAAAATATTTCATAAAAAAGTTTTCCAAGGAGGTAGCATTATGAAAAAATTGGCAGTAATCCTGATGGCAATGTTATTTATCTTTACGGCAGGATGTAAAACTTCGATAGAAACGCTTAACATTGCGGTAGAATTAAATGACCATGCTGCATCTGCATATATTGCAAAGGATAGGGACGATTTTCCTAAATACGGTATCGAAGTCGGCTTATTTGAACAGTATGATACAGGCATGGCTCTTGCTGCTGCTCTTGCCAGGGGAGATATCAATGTCGGATATATTTGCGTCATTCCCGCTATTATTTCATATGCGCGCGGAGTTCCGATAAAAATTGTTTCCCTTACACACCAATACGGCTACGCGCTTGTGTCAAAACAGGAAATAACGAGCGTGCAGGAACTGGACGGTAAAAAGGTTGCATGCCCTGGGGAAGGAAGCAGCGCAAACCTTATCATGAAACTTGTTGAAGAACAATACGGTATAACATTTAATGTGCTGAGGACAAAGCCCCTTGTTGAGGTGACTGCGTTAGTTAATGGCTCTGTTGATGCTGTATTCATTCCTGAACATTATGCTTCAATACTTGTTTCCAAGGGGTTCAAAATGCTTCTCCGTGCCCAGGACATTTTTCCTGAGATGCCGGGGAGCTGTATTGTTGTAAAGAATAATATTATCGAAACAAAACCTGTAGTTGTAAAAAAACTTATAAAATTGAACATCGCAGAAACAAACTTTATCAATAAAAACCAGAAGGAAGCAGCAAAGATTCTTTCTGGATATCTCAATACCGATGAGACTATTATTGAAAATTCTATGAAGAATATTACTTATACAAACGGTCTAAATGTAAATAATATCCAGTTTGTGATAGATAAGCTTGCTGATTGGGGTTACATTGATTGGTTCAATGCGGAGGATGTCATATGGACAGGAGACTGAATAGTTTACTGCCAATTGTTTTTTTCCTGATTATATGGGAGTTTGTAGGGAGGCTTCCAACTGTTCCTGAATACCTTTTTCCGCCGTTCAGCAGTGTAGTCGTCAAGCTCTTTGCGGTTAAAGGCCTGCTTTTGAAAAATATTTTTTTTACTCTCTTCCGAGTTGCCATGGGGCTTATTTTTGGTGCAATAAGCGGCATTGCACTTGGTTTATTGGCGGGTATCAACAAAAAGGCAAATCAATTCATGACTCCAATTGTTTCGATCATATATCCTATCCCGTCAATCGGCTGGATACCTGTGCTTATGATATGGTTTGGAATATCAAACAGTGTGCCGATCATCGCTATTTTTATCTGTTCTTTTTTTCCTATCTTTCTCAACACAGTAAGAGGCGTAAAGGATATTGATCAAAGCGTAATCTATGCTGCAAAAACAATGGGAACTTCCAAAGCCTGTCTTATAAGAAAAATTATTCTGCCACTTGCTCTTCCGAATATTTTTACGGGATTCAGGCTTGAAAGTGGAATGGCCCTAAGAACCGGAGTTGTCGCAGAAATGCTCGCAATACCGTCTGGCCTGGGATACCTTTTAATGAAAGGACAATCTTTGATCGATACACAACTCATATTTGCTGTTCTTATCGTAATGGGCATTATTTCTCTTATTATTGATTATGCAGCACGAACAGTGGAGGTAAAATTTCTGGCATGGAAGGATTAAAGATAAAATCAGTTTCAATAGGTATTCTTAAAAATATTTCATTCACTCTTGAAAAAGGCAAAGTAGGTGTTCTACTGGGACCCAATGGATCTGGCAAAACTACGCTCCTGAATGCAATAAGCGGCATAATACCCGTGAAAAGCGGGCATATCTATCTCGGTGAAAGGGAAATTACAAATGTACCAATCGAAGAGAGAGATATAAGCTACATATTTCAAAACCTGGCACTGTTCCCACATCTTACGGTATACGAAAATATTGCGTTTCCTCTGTACATTAAAAAAGAAGAAAATATTGACAGGAAGGTGTCAGAAATTTTAAAAAAGATAGACATTTTTGCGCTTAAAGATCGGTATCCGCTGAAGCTCAGCGGGGGTGAAAAGCAAAAGGTAGCAATTGCAAGGGCTCTTGTAACAAATCCCGAACTGCTTTTGTTGGATGAACCATTTTCAAGCCTTGATTTTGAAATGAGAAAATTTATAAGAGCTGAATTTCTAAGAGTGATAAAGGAGTTTTCACTGACAACCCTTGTTGTAACACATGATCCATATGAAGCAGAAGAACTGGGAAACAATATGATAAAAATAAGACAAGGCAGGCTGGTTCGGGCTGGGAACGACGTAAATAGGATTAAGGTGAGGTCTCTTAAAAAAATAACAAAGGATATTGCCCTCGCTGAATTTGATGCTTTTTCTCTCATCGTACCGTTTAGTTCAGGAACGAGTGATCATTATTGCGTAGAATTTTTGGAAGAGGATCTCTACATTTCTTCTTTGAAACCGCCGATTCCAACGCTTAATACTCTGCGGGGGAAAATCATTTCACATAAGGAAGATACAGAAAGAGTGCATGTAAAAATAGATATAAGGGGAACGGTAATCAGAGGAAACATACCCTGGTATATGTGGCATGAGATAGATAAAGATGAGGTTTATGTGATTATTAAGTATAGAGGCATAAAATTGAAAGGAGTGGAAGATGATGGTGTACAAAACACTAAAAAATGAATTTGAAAAGATCATTATGCAAAATGGTTTGATGGGGAAAGAGGTAGAGATAAAAGCTTTTCCTCTTACGCCTGAGGAGGCAATAGGAAATCCAACGGACAGAGATTATCCCATAATAAATGGCCAGGAAAGATTAATGGAAGCAAATTTTCAGCGGGCAAGAGGGCAGGCATTTACGGACCTGTATGGCAATTTTTCGGGAACAATTGAGGATGTACTGAACCTTACGCTGAAAACAAATTATGAAAGAGCGGTATTCATTTCGACGCTTAATGCTGTGGCCCGACATTTAGGTTTACTGAAAGATACCATCCATTGCAAAAATGATGAGCCACGAACATGCGCAGAAAATGCTGTCGATTTTGTAAAAAAAGAATTTGGGAACCCTAAAATTTTTCTTGTGGGCTATCAACCCCGCTTTGCAGAAATGTTTTCGATAAATTTCCGTCTGAGAATTGTTGATCTGGATGAAGAAACAATTGGGAAAAAGGTAAATGGAGTGCTGATTGAAGATGAAGGAAGTACCAATAAAAATATTGAATGGGCTGATCTTCTCTGGATAACCGGCACAACCGTTGTAAATAACACAATCGACCAATTTTTGAAAGTAAAAAAGGATAAAATATTTTACGGGACAACAATAGCAGGTACATCTTATGTCCTTAGCCTTAGAAGATTTTGTTCATTAGCAAAATAAATTCATAATTTTTTCACAATTTGTTATATAATGATAATATGGGAAAGATTAAATTTTTTGATGGTACTGGCACAATTGGCGGCACAAAAATACTTCTGGAAATTTCCGACAGGAGGTTTTTCCTTGATTTTGGGTTGAACTATAAAAAGAGGGGAATGTTTTTTGAAGAATACCTGAATCCCCGTTCTTCAAATGGAATGGGCGATCTTTACTTTTTAGGGCTTCTTCCCTCCATAAAAGGGATATACAGGAAGGATCTTCTGCAATTAATTCGGCGGGAAGGTGTTGATGAATTAGGTGACGGCAGTGAATCTCCATTCGTGGATGGTGTATTTCTTAGCCATGTACATTTTGATCATTCCGGATACATTGCATTTCTTCGGGAAGACATTCCAATTTACACCTCAGACATTACCATCTCCTTAATGAAAGCAATTGAAGACACATCTAACTCAAACCTTGAAACATCCATTTTAAAATTTATACGGCGTCCTGCGACTGGTAGTTCCAAAGACCCACTTTATTACGGTTCGCATAAAGCCAATGTTATTGCTGGAGAGAAAAAAATAAATGGAATAACTGTGACAGCTTGTCCTGTTGATCATTCTGTTCCCGGTGCAATGGGTTTCATTATTAAGGGTGAGGAGAAAACCATTGTCTATACAGGCGATTTAAGATTGCATGGTAAGAAACGAGCCGACACGGAGCAGTTTATCCGTCAAGCAAAAGAATCGCATCCTGACATATTAATCATAGAGGGCACAAATTTACGGGGTAATGATAGTAACGAAGAGAGAGAATTCTGGACTGAGCAACGCGTTTCTGAAGAAGCACAAAAAGAAATTCATAACAGGGAAAGACTTGTTCTTGTTGATTTTCCCTTCAAGGACATTTATCGTTTTCTCACTTTTTTTGAACTTGCCAAACTAAACGGGCGGAAGTTTGTTATTTCTTTAAAAGATGCTTATTTTATGCATGCCATGAAAAATATTGGCATGCCTGTTCCTTCTCTTTCTGACCCGGACATCTATTTTTACCTTGAAAAAAGAAAGAGCGGAACTTACAGTGATAAAGATTATTCAGCCCGTTGGATAAAAGATATCATGGGAAAGCTGGATTCAGGCAAACTTGTAACTGCAAAAGAAATTAAAGCAGATGAAAATAATTTTATGCTTATATTACGTTATTTTAATTTTCAGCAGCTTGCTGATATACGCCCGACAAACGGCAGTGTGTATATTCATTCTGCATCTGAAGCACATACTGAGGAACAGGAAATTGATGAATGGAGGATGAACAACTGGCTTAAGCACTTTAATCTTTACCCGCGGGTGCATATCCATGCGTCTGGCCATGCAAAAAAAGATGATTTATTTGACATAGTATCAGAAATTAATCCCAAGATGATTGTTCCTGTTCACACTGAGCATCCGGAAGAATATGTAGAACAGTTTGGCAATAAAGTGAAAATTGTTCAAAATGGAGATACAATAAAGTTTTAACAGTAATGAAGCCCATCAATTAAGAACGCTATTGTAAATGTGGTTACTGCAGTTTCTCCGTCGGTGGTGAGAATTGTATCGACAAAGGAAGTAGTTAATTGATTATAAAAGAAGTAAGTACTTCTAAAAATCTTTAAAAGAGACTCTCTCGCTTTTTAATATACAGTTTTCTTAAAAGACTTGCTGGTAGCACTCCTACAAATTGTCCTTTTTTATTTACAACTGCCAGAACATTTGTCTTAAGTTTTTCCATTCGATGAAGAGCGGTTAAAAGCGAGTCTGACTCTGGGATAGAAAAATCTTTGACGTTAATAAAATCATCAATTTTTTGTTGTCATTTACGTCTAACAGATCAAGAGTATATAAAATTCCAACTGGATGCTCTTTGTTATTAAGGACGGGGATTTTTACAATTCCTTTTTCTTGGGCTATTTTTTTGGCTT
>JAUXIC010000053.1 GCA_030621215.1 Caldisericota bacterium | reverse complement strand
ATGAAAAAAGATGAAAAAAAGTAATGCCGGTTTTATATTTCTTATACTTATAACTATCTTTTTAACTGCAGACCAAGCGGCACTAATTCCTAACTATCTCCTCATTGAAAAAGAATTTGGGATAACACATGCTCAAATGGGAATTGTAAGCTCGGTTTTTATCATAATTGGAGCACTGGCAACCCTGCTATGGGGGTATTTAACGGATAAATATTCACGAAAAAAACTTCTCATAATAGGAACTTTAATGGGCGAGATTCCCTGCTTTCTAACCGCATTTGTAACTAATTATGCCCAGCTATTCACCGTAAGGGCAGCAACAGGTTTAGGGATCGGCATGATACTGCCAGTGTCTTTGTCTCTTCTTGGCGACTACTTCCCTTCCAAAGAAAGAGGGAAGGGAAGCGGATGGCTATTATTTGCAACAGGGGTTGGATATCTATTTGGAGCAGGCATAGCCGGGATCATCGGACCAAACTTCAACTGGAGATACACATTTATCATTGTCGCCATACCAAATCTCTTCCTTATTCCTCTATTCCACTTCCTTGTAAAAGAACCAAAGAGAGGCGAAGGGGAGGCAGAAGTTAAAGAGATGTTAGAAACAGGAGCCATTTATACTTATACGGCAAAATTATCTGATTTTAAGAAAGCCATAACCATAAAAACGAATCTCTTTTTAAATCTTCAGAGCTTCTTTGGATGCTTACCGTTCGGGATACTTTCAAGCTGGGTCATAACATTTTTTGCACAGGAAAAAGGATTTTCTGTTACTATGGCTACTGCACTTATGATGAGTTTTATTGGGATAAGAGTGGTTGGAAATGTCATTGGAGGGTACTTAGGCGACTACTTGTGCAAAAAAAGAATTGTATACCGCACAATACTTTGTATATTTTCAATCTTCTTAGGTATACCATTCATTATTGGCGCTATAAAATACCAGGTCCCTCCTGACCCTGTTTTTTACCAGATTCTGCCGCTCTTTTTAATTGGAAGTCTCGGAGCAGTTATCCCATCTATAGCCAGTCCTAATGCCAGAGCTATTCTTTTAGATACCAATGTGCCTGAAAACCGCGGAACAATTTTTTCTGTTGCCAATCTCACAGATATAATAGGAGGAGGTATTGGCCCTCTCCTTGGAGGAATTCTTGCTGATAAATACGGCCTTTCCTTCACACTTATTATCTCGACACTTTTTTGGATACCATGTGCAATACTTTGGCTTCCATTGCTAAAAACCGTTCCTTTAGATATGGGTATTGTAAAAAAGAAGATGAAAGAGCGCTCAGGTCTTCTCAGATTATAAAGATCTTCTTACGACAGTCGCACAGGAATAAACCCCTGGGAATCTCAGTCTTTTTGTATATCTTCAAATTTTAACTTAGGCAAGTTATTAAAATAGAGTGCGCAACGAAAGAAAATAAACTGTTATAAAAATAAAAGATGAGTTTTATTTCTAAAAAATTTCCCCAGCCAAATATCCAGGAATATTAGACTAACACTAACTGCTGCAACGATAACCCCCCAAAATAATGCAAAATCAGCAAAAAAAGATGCGGGAAACATCTGTATTAATACTGCATTTTCGGGAAGAAGCCAAAAATCATTCCTAAAGAGAATCTTGTGGAGCAGTATAAAGGTAAAATCAAAATTCATAATGATCGCAGTGCCCAAAAACAAGATAAAAATTAAAACACAAACCGCAGCGTGTTTAAAGACAGCCCTTCTGTTTTTTAATAATAAAATAAGAATAAAACTAACAATAAATGAAGCAAATAAAATAAGCAGTGCCGTTCGTATAACATTTTTTACATCACGCATATGAGTAATTTCCCGCAAAGAGAAAAAGTCTTCAATAATGTTACCCTCTATATCCGTTATATAAAGAGGTTTTTCACTAAAAAAATAATGTACAATTTGTCCTGTATAACTGGAGTATTGGGAGTTAGAAAATTCAGAAGACAGAGCTATGTTTTGCTTTTCAAACTCATAAGAATAAAAATGCCTGTTGAACAAAAGAGAAAAAAAGCTTGCAAGAATAATAACAATTGCAATCGAAACAGTTCCTGTAAATTTTAAAAATTTCATTTGAGTATCTCCTTCAAAAGTGCAATTGCGCCGCGTTTGCTAAGAGGATTGTTTCTATTCCCGCACTTTGGAGAAAAAATGCAAGAAGGACACCCTGTCTTGCAGGAACAAGTTGAAACTGCTTTACATGCAGCAGTGAACAGTTCTTCGGCGCGCTCAAAACCTTTTTCAGCAAGACCAACACCTCCCTCTGCTCCATCATACACAAATATAGTAGGTTTGCCAGTATCTGGATGAAGAGGATGAGAAACTCCGCCAACATCATTTCTATCACATATCACAACAATCGGCATCATTGCGACAAGCAAATGCTCAACAGCATGAATAGTGCCTAAAATTTCTTCTTCTCTCTCTTTGATAAGCTTTTCAAGCGATAAATTCAATGTAAACCAAAATGCTTTTGTGTTAAAAGTCATTTCGGGAAGTTTTAGTTCTTCTTCGCCTGTCTTTTTATCCGTCCCATACTGCTTTTTCATAAAACCAATTGTCGTTTCACTAACCAAAACATCGCCAAAATACATATTTAACCGGTGAAACTTTTCTTTCTTGCTGATCCCTTTTACGTCTATCCTATGAATAGCAAGAGAATCTGTATAGTAGTTTAAATTAGTTTTTGAAAGAAGAGCGTATTTGCTCTGCAAATTAAGTTCGCTCACAAAATATGGATCAGCAAGATGAAAGTAAATTGCTCCCTCAAAAACTTCTTCAACGGCTCTTCGCATAGAAATTATTTCGAGCACTTCATTAGTTTCTTTATTTATAAGTATAATATCCTGCCCGCTGCTTCCCCTGATATTTACCTTAGAAGCGGGATAATCTCTCAAAGCATAGTAAAATTTATGTCCTCTTTGCTCTAAAACTCCCTGACGTAAGAGAGTTCTCAGACTGTCATTCAAACTGCCCCCAAAATATTCAGAGTCAATAGTGTCATTGATCGGCATTTCATAGGATGCGCATTTAATATGAGGGGTAAGAATGTAAGGATTATCCGGGTTAATTGCAATACTTTCAAAGCTCTTTCTGAAGAGATAATCCGGATCCTTAATGAAATATTGATCCAGGGGATTTGCTCCTGCAATAAAAATTGTAATAGATGCATCGTTCCTCCCTGAACGCCCCGATTCCTGAAAAACACTGGAAATTGTTCCGGGATAACCAATAATAATAGTCGCGTCAAGATCTCCGATGTCTATGCCCAGCTCAAGCGCATTTGTAGTAATAATAGTCTTAATTTCACCGCTTCGTAATTTCTCTTCAATGTCATTTCTCAATTCCTTCAAGTAACCCGCCCTGTATGACGAAACAAGGTTTCTATCGGCAGAGTTTATTTTACTTAAAAGATCTTTCGTCATCATTTCAACGCCTCTTCTTGACCGCGCAAAAACAATAGTTCTTAGATTATTTTTTAAAAGTTCTTCCATAATCCAAACGGCTTCTTTGTAGCTGCTTCTTTTCAAATTTGTCTTAGAGGCAATCCGAAGCGGGTCAAAAAAGATAAAGTATTTTTTAAAAGGGATCGCAGTTGAAAACCCTATCCTTTGTGCCCGTTCACCTATGAGTTTAAAAGCAAATTCCTCCGGATTTTGAAGCGTCGCAGAGGATAAAATAAATTGAGGAAAATTTCCATAGTAATGAGAAATACGTCTTAATCTTCTCATTATTTCACTCATATGTGAACCCAGAACTCCCCGATAATAATGAGCCTCATCAATTACAACAAAACTTAAGCGGGAAAAGAATTTGTCCCAGTTTGTATGATATGGTAAAATTCCAAGATGGAGTAGATCAGGATTTGTAAGGAGAATGCGAGCTCTTTTTTTTAAAAAATTTCTTTCAGAAAAAGGTGTATCTCCATCGTAAGCACCAAATATAATATTCTCATTAGCAAGTATGTCGCTAATCTTTTCAAGCTGGTCGTGTGCCAATGCTTTTGTAGGATAAATATAAAGAGCGGTGCTATTTTTATTTTTCAGAAGATGGTCCAGTACCGGCAGGTTAAAGGACAGTGTTTTACCTGTTGCAGTGCCAGTTGTAATGATAACGTTTTCTCCATTTTTGATAGAATCTATCGTCTTGAGCTGGTGAGGAAAAAGCGATAATATATCCTCCCGTAAGAGATATTGCCGAAGAGCGCTATGCAAAAACCCCGGAACAGGAAGTAAATCAAAAGACTCACCCGGAACTTCAAATACCCTTACAAATTGATTGTTATAATTCTTATTTTTCTTGAGTTCTTCAATAATATATTTAATCATATCTAAGAAAAATAGAGGGAAATGCTCCCTCTATTTTTCTGTTTCTCCGCTATTTCTTCTTGTTTAGAGGGCAGAAGATCTCCTTTTTCTATTTTTTCTTCTCCCGTTTTTTTGCCTCTTTCTTTTTTTTCGCTGTTTTACTAATGTCTTTGGGTTTTTCTGGTATCGTTTTCTTTTTTGCTTTATCCTTTTTTTTCATTACCGGCTTAATCTGCCTGGTTTTTTCCTCTATTTCTTCTTCAATGCTGTTTAACAGCTCTAAAATGCCTCGAACTTCAGTTCTAACCTTTTCTGGTAATTTTTCTTCCCTGTACAAAAAATAAATCTTTTCTCCCAACTCTACAAACTTGCCTCTTCTGGAAGAACTTAGTGAAGCAATCTCGGCTTTAATTTTTGCAATCTTTCCAAATTGGGTGGCCTTTTCGCTAGCTTCCTGCGCACCTTTTTTTACTTTTTCCCAAAACTCATCCATCATAAACACCTCCTCTTTTTGAATAATTAGAGATTTATAACTTTTTACATTCCACTAATATCTTTCCAATATCGTAAAAATCTTCACATTTCAAGCTGGCACCACCTACAAGTCCTCCGTCAATCTCGTCTAATATAGCAAATTCTATGAAGTTTTCGGGTTTTATGCTTCCGCCATAAAGAATTGACATATTCGCCCCCGCACCTCTCACAAACATGTCATCCAGAATAGACCTTATAAACTTATGTATCGCCGCTGCTTCATCCGGGCTTGCAGCAACCCCTGTGCCAATTGCCCATACAGGTTCATATGCAATAATAATATGATCAAGAACCTCTCTTGGAATGCCATCAAGAGCTATTCTAATTTCTTTGCTGATAACTTCCTCTGTCCTGCCAGCCTCTCTCTCTTCAAGTTTTTCTCCCACACAAAATATCACATCCATCCCATTTTCAACTGCCGAACAAATTTTCTTTTTTATTAGCTCATCTGTTTCATTGAAAATGTTTCTGCGCTCCGAATGCCCTGCAATCACATATTTAGCGCCGGCTTCTTTAAGCATTACTGGAGAAATTTCGCCAGTAAAAGCTCCTTTCTCTTCAAAGTAGACATTTTGCCCGCCAACGCTTATATTGCTCCCTTTTAATAATTCACTTATAGAATAAAGGGCAGTAAAGGGAGGGAACAGAATTACATTGAGCGGTAATTCAGTAAATTTTTCCTTTAGGCACAAAGCAATCTCTTTGCTCTCCTCAATAGTTTTATGCATCTTCCAGTTTCCTGCAAGAATAATATCTCTCATTTCACACTCTCCAGATCTTCTTTCGTAAATGCATCCGGCAGCAGTTCATTGAGCGATGTCTCCTTCACCTTGCCATCAATATTTATCGCATAAATTTTAAGGTTGAGAGCAAATTCTGACAATGCCTGCCGGCATATACCGCATGGCATCACAGGTTTTTCGGTATCCGTTGCAATAGCAATAGCCAGAAACTCCTTTTCACCTTCGCTCACCGCTTTAAATAATGCAACTCTTTCTGCACAAACACTTGCTCCATAGCTCGAATTCTCTATATTGCATCCGGTATATACTTTCCCGTTTCCTGCGAGTATTGCCGCCCCCACCCTAAAATGAGAATAAGGAGCATAAGCGTTATCTCTCGCCTTAACAGCCATTCCCAATAATTCATCCTTGTTTATCAACTCTCTTTGCCCCCTGCTTTTAGGATTACCTTTACTTTAAGGATTCTTCTTCCTCTGATTTTACTCACAATGAATTTAAAACCGTCAAAATCCACTTCTTCTCCAGGATGAGGCAGCCTCCCCAATCTTTCTAATATAATGCCGCCAATTGTATCTGCCTCCTGGCTGTGTAAATCTTTTCCAAAAACCTCATTAAATTCGTCAATGCTCATTGTGCCCGATGCAAGATATGCGTTTTCTCCAATTTTTTGAAAAATTTCTTCGTCTTTTTCATGTTCATCCTGGATCTCCCCTACAATTTCCTCTAACAAATCCTCCATTGTAACAAGCCCGGAGATGCCACCATATTCATCAAATACAAGAGCCATCTGTATTTTTTTATTTTGCATCTCTCTAAAAAGCTTGTCTACACGCTTTGTCTCAG
>JAUXIC010000081.1 GCA_030621215.1 Caldisericota bacterium | reverse complement strand
ATAATTAAACATTTTGTGCGTTCGCCTCCGCTCATATTTCGCATCTTCAGTGGAACTGTTTTTTCACTTAAGCGGAATTTATCCATCATACTGTACATTGTCTGTTTATAGCTGTATCCCCCGATACTTTCGTATTGCGCGATTAACTTACCGTATTTTTCATTAAAGTTTCCGTTTTTTTCTATCAGGGAAAGTTTTTCTTCGATAGTTTTAATATTTTGAAATGCACTTTCTATTTCTTCTGTCCCGGTTCTGTCCAAAAATTTTATTTCCTGCGGTATGTATGCAAAAGTTTCGCTTAAAAGAACTTTACCGCTGTCCGGTGTGAGGGATCCAATAATGATTTCCAGAAGAGTGGTCTTTCCGGTGCCATTTTCTCCTACGAGAATTTTATGCTCCCTGTCTACCGCGAAAGTAACATCTCTTAAAATTTTTTCTCCTTCGTTTACAAAATTTATTTTATCTAATATTAACATTTTTCTCCCTGATGCATTTTGAAAATTTTATTTTATAATATAAAATGATTTAGATTTTACAAGTGAAAGGGAAAAAAGGTGAATCATGGAAAACGAAATATTAGCTGCTGCATATGATTTTTGCAAAAAATATATCCACCCGTATGAAAAAGAGATCGATCTTGATGGTAAATTTGTAAAAGAAATCTTGAAAGAGCTTTCTTTTCATGGTTTTATGGCCCTGCCTTTTCCTAAAAAATACGGAGGACTGGAGCAAAATACTGTTCTCTACTCAAAAGTGGCAACTATTATTTCGCAATACAGCGGTACGATTGCAGGCGTTCTTGGGGCGCATTGTCTTGCTGTATTTTCTGTCCTTTTTGGTGGAAGGGAAGAGCAGAAAGAAAAATACCTGCCTGATTTGATAAAAGGGCGGTTAATTGCCTCTTTTGCTCTTACCGAACAAAATGCAGGGTCTGACCCGGCTTCGATGGAAACGGAGGCCGTAAGAGATGGCGATTTTTATGTTTTGAACGGCACAAAGGCATTTACTACCAATGCGGGTTTATCTGATTTGTATATTGTTATGGCAAAGACGGATAAAGAGAGGGGAGCAAGAGGTATTTCTGCTTTTATCGTTGAGAGGAAAGATAAAAATTTTGTTATAGGAAGACAGGAAAAAAAGATGGCTTTTCCAGGCCTTCCTAATGCCTCGCTGCTTTTGAACGGTGTGAGGATTCCGAAAGATAGACTACTTGGACGCGAGGGAGCAGGATTTATTATCGTAAAAAAGGTACTGGATATAGGTCGTGTTGCTGCCGCTTCTGCTGCTGTGGGGCTTGCAAAACGCGCTCTGATAGAAAGCGTAAGATACAGTAAGCAGAGGGAACAGTTTGGAAAACCGATAAGCTCTTTCGAAATGATACAATCTCATATTGCAGACATGGGCACAAAGGTTGAGGCTGCTGAGCTTCTTACATTAAAAGCGGCTGAAGCTGCTGATCAAAAACAAAAAGATGCTGCAAAGATTGCGGCAATGGCAAAATATTTTGCAGCACAGGTAGCTGTGGATGTATCCCGCCTTGCTGTGCAGATTTTTGGAGGGTATGGTTTTATACAGGATTATGCGGTTGAACGGCTATACAGGGAGGCTAAAATGTACGAAATTATAGAAGGAACAAATGAGATTCAAAAACTTATTATAGCAAGTGCATTGCTAAAGGAGATGGAATAATGTATATTGTAGTTTCGGGGAACATTGGTGCAGGGAAAACTTCTCTTTCCCAGATTGTATCAAAGGAGATGGGCTTTAGCGTTTATTTTGAAGATTTTCAAGGGAACCTCTTTCTTAAAAATTATTATAAGGATATGAAGAGGTGGGCTTTTGCTACGCAGATTAATTTTCTTGCGCTGCGTTATGAACAAATTCTTCACCACGTTTTGCTTTCAAATATCCCCGCTGTTCTTGATCGTTCCATTTACGAGGATAAAGAAGTATTTGCACGCTCTCTTCATGAAGAAGGGCTTATGACAGATGAAGAGTGGGCAGTGTATAATAAGCTTTATAATCTTATGGTGGGACACCTTCCTTCCCCGAATCTTCTTATTTATCTGGAAAAAGATACCGACGAATTAATGAGAAATATAGCAGGAAGAGGAAGAGATTTTGAGAAGATCCCCAGAGAATATCTGGAAAGTCTGGATAAAAGATATAAGCGTTTTTATGAAGACTGGCATTTTCCAAAAATTAAGATAACAAATGATATATATACACATAAGGACGAACTTATAGAAAGAGTTAAAAATGCGTTATATTTTTCACAATCTGATTAAAGATATTGAAAAAAAAATGCCAGGCATTATAATATACTGTGATGAAAATGAAATCAGCTTTTTCTAAGTGCTTTTTTGCTGCTACTGCAAAAGAGTTGTCAAGTATAGGTAGCATACATCTCAAAGGAGGTTTTTATTATGGGTAAAACATGGGTTGAAGAAGCTCAGGAAAGGATCCAGGTTGCTGGTGAAAAAGTAGGCACTCCCCAGGAAATTATTGAAATTCTCAAACATCCTCTTCGTTCACTTCAGGTTTCAATCCCCGTAAAAATGGATAATGGCAAGACAAAGGTTTTTACGGGTTTTAGAGTACAGCATAACGATGCCTGCGGCCCAACAAAAGGAGGCCTTAGGTTTCATCCAAATGAAACATTTGATGACGTGAAAGCACTTGCAACACTTATGACACTGAAATGCGCTGTAGTGGGTATTCCGTATGGTGGCGGGAA
>JAUXIC010000069.1 GCA_030621215.1 Caldisericota bacterium | reverse complement strand
CTGCTATAAGAGAAGCACTGCAATCGATTGGCGATTTTGATAAACTTATTGAAATCGTTTTGGATCTCGGCAAAAAACCTGAAGCTCGATTCTCAGGCAGGTCTGTTTATCTAACGGAGGATCCTGTATCAGAAAAAGAACTTGATTTTGTTATATCGTGTGTGGGAGATTTTGATAAGGACAACCGTGCCGGCATAGAACGCACGCTTCATAGAATATCTGCCGTAAGAAACCGGCGCGGGGACATTATTGGCCTTACCTGCAGAGTAGGAAGGGCAATTTACGGAACAATGGAACCGATACGGGACATTATAAAAGGTGATAAAAATGTTTTACTTTTGGGGAAGCCAGGTGTTGGAAAAACAACTCTTTTACGCGAGGCTGCCAGAGTCATTAGCGAAGAACTCGGCAGGCGGGTTATTGTTGTCGACACATCTAATGAGATTGCCGGTGATGGCGATATTCCGCACCCCGGTATTGGCAGTGCCCGAAGAATGCAGGTTCCCTTTAACAGGGGCCAGGAAGACGTGATGATAGAAGCTGTTGAAAACCATTATCCGGAAGTAATAATAATTGATGAAATAGGGCGTTCTGAAGAGGCAAAAGCCTGCAGAACGATTGCAGAACGCGGCGTGAGACTGATAGGCACTGCGCATGGAACAAGCATCGAAAATCTTCTTGTAAATCCCACTCTTCAGGACCTTATAGGCGGTATTACTGCAGTGACACTCGGTGATGAAGAGGCAGACAGGAGAGGTACGCAAAAAACAATTCTTGAGAGAAAATCTCCCCCGACTTTTGACATACTTATTGAATTGAGGGAAAGAGGAGTTTTTGCCATTTATCGTAACCTTGCCGACACGGTTGATGCATTGCTGAGAGGATTTATTATAACTCCTGAAATCAGAACAATAAGCAGTCTCTCCGGGGAAAAAGATTTAACCGAAAAAAAAGACCTTACAGTTACAGTATTAAAAGAAGTAAGTACGGCGGTATTCCCTTTGTGCATTAATACGAGTTATCTTGAAAGGGGGATTCGTTCAGTACGGGCGCCGATGCATGTTGTAAAGGACATAGGCAAGGCTGATATTATTCTTGTGAGTAAAGAAAAACTGGAGAAGAAAAAGGAAATATTGGAAGTAGCACATAAAATGGGTATTCCGGTGGAAGTCCTTGAAAAAAATACGTTAAAAAATATTAAAGATTTTTTAAGGAGAGCAAGAAAAAAACAGTTGAAGGAAGTAATTATCGATTATGAAAAATTGGAAGAAATTATTCAAGATGTACTGAAAAACGGCGGAAACGTGGAGCTTCCTCCGGGAAATAAAACAGTAAGAGATGAAGAACAGGCGTTTATTGCCCGGTTTGGATTAGATAGTGAAGTGATAGGGCTTGAACCTAATAGAAGGGTAGTAATCCATTCAAAAAAAAGGAAGGCAAGATGAAAGGTTTATTTATTACATTTGAAGGAATTGACGGAAGCGGGAAATCAACCCAGGCAATGCTTCTTAAGGAGCGGTTCAATCAGCTGAATCGGCCTGTAGTGTTTACCAAAGAACCCGGAGGAACTCCTTTGGGTGAGAAAATCAGGGAGATTTTATTAAACGATAATATGAACCCGGTATCGGAATTTTTGCTTTTTGCAGCAGACCGGAAGGAGCACATCAAGAAAATTATCATACCGTCTTTGTCGAATGGCAAAATTGTTATTTCTGACAGATTTGCTGATTCATCGGTTGCTTATCAGGGTTTTGGGCGCGGGGTTCCTATTGATTTTATTAATTTTGTTCACCAGAATATCCTTTCCGGGCTAAAGCCCGATTTGACATTTATCATAGATATTCTGCCTGAAACAGGGCTTGAAAGATTAACTGGAAAAGACAGGATAGAGAGAGGCGGGATAGATTTTTTGAACAGGGTGAGAGAAGGTTATCTTAAACTTGCCGGTCGAGACAAGCGATTTGTCGTGATAGACGGGACCGCGGCACCGGAAAAGGTAGCAAATTCTGTATGGGAGTTTTTTTCCCGTTGGGAGTCGGACAATGGATAAAAGAGGGAAAATACTGCTCATTATCGCCTTTTTAATAATTGTTTTTATTGCGATCTGGTTTATTATTTCTTTAAACGCAAATACTACAGGCGTTATTACAATTGATTCATATCCAAAAGGCGCTGATGTTTATGTTGATGGCGTTTTAAGAGGGACAACCCCTCTTACGGTATCAGGATTAAAGCTGGGCATGTACGGAATCGAGGTCAAAAAAGAAGGGTATGATACGGAAAGATACGAGCGAAAACTGGATAAAAACAATTTAAAACAGCTTATTATTGCTAATCTCAGCCATACGACATTTACGCTTGAAATAACATCTTATCCAACAGAAGCCGAAGTGTATATTGACGGCGCAAAGAAAGGATTTACTCCTATCAGACTTGAAGATATTTTGTATGGCAAACATTTTGTTGAAGTGAGGAAAGAAAATTTTACTACCTGGTCAAAAGAGATAGATGTAGAAGAATACAAAATTCTGCAAATAGACGCGGAACTTTTGGCAAAATACTGTACTATTGATATTGTGAGTAACCCGGATGGTGCAAAAGTTTATTTAAATAATGAAGAGCAGGGTGTAACGCCAATAAAGATTGAAAAACTCGATCCGGGGAAATATAAACTTTCCATAAAAAAAGACGGTTATGCTCTGCATGAGGAAGAAATTGAAACTATCAAAGGCGAAACCACAAACCGAAAAATTACGCTCAAAAAAGCAGATACATTTGTGACAATTGACTCTGTGCCAGTCGGGGCTGGTCTATACATTGACAATGTTTTAGTAGGCACTACTCCTTACACTGCGATTGACATAGAACCTGGCATTTACGAAGTGAGGGTTGAAAAAGGCGGGTATTTGCCTTTTTCAACAACCGTTGAAGTAGAGAAAGGCAAGGAAATTAGCTTGCTATTTCCTTTGCTAAAACTTTCTGAAAATAACCCATAGAGTAATTTCAATTTTTTGTTATAATATACTGGCTGTGCTAAAGCGGGGAGCTAGCAGTGCCCTGTAACCCGGAATCTGCTATACCGGGGCTGAAAACTTGCACGAGGCCTATCTTCTGTTAGGCTGGCGGCAGTTAAGAAGTGTTGAAGGCGGGACCCTACGCAATGTGAACCCTTGAACTCCGTGAGATCTGGAAAGAAGCAGCGGTAAGAGGATGTAATATGTGCCGTAGGAGCATCTCGCTGGAGCTTTTTGCTGCCATACCGCTAGGAGGGGGTAGTCGGATGCAAGCGCACGGCCTTTTTTATTCTGTCATTGCGTTCTTTTTTGTCATTCTGTTTTTGTTCCCTGCTATCCAGTTCTTTCCCTTTGTCATTCTGAATTTGTTTCAGAATCCCGCTTTTACATTGTGCGAGACTGCCACGCATTTCTTCGAAATACTCGCAGTGACGAAAGGGAGGGGTCATTGCGAGGCGCAGCCGCGGCAATCTCCGTTTCCTTATGCCAATAAAAAAAACTCTGAGCCGCCAACTTCCCCCTTAAAAATAATTTTTTAAGAATTACAGCAAAGCTCAGAGTTTTTCGTAAAACCGTTTATTTTTTAATATTTTCTCTTAACGTACTGCAGGGGCTCTTGTAAGAGCCCCTGCAAAGAATGCCTAAAACTAAGGTTTTTGCTTGTGGATGATGATATTGCCGCCGCCTAATTCTGTTCCAGCATTAGGATCGTCGGAACCAATCTTGTTATCGTAGATAATGTCACCCGTTGATTTGTTCCAAATTTTAATACGGAATTGATCAGTTTTTTCCTTTGTCTCTCCATCTATTGCTGTGAGCATGAAGCCATAGTCACCTTCGCCATTAATGGTTCCTGAGCCCTTAAATTGTGCCTTATCTCCTGCCACGACCAGCCAGTCGTAGCTGGTGCTCTTGAAGTTAAGGTCAGCGACCTTAAACTGGAACTCTGTCTGACCGGTCGGGACATTAGCACCTTTCTTATATTTGGAAACAAAGCCAAAAGTGGCCTTCCCTGTTAGTTCTTGGTCAGCATGATAGGCACCTGCTGGAGAGATAATCCAGCCTCCGCCGGTGACGAAACCGGCTAAACCGGTTTCGGCGTCATATACTGCGAGAAGTGCTTCTGTCGTTAGGCACCCAGCGAGGGCAACAGCCTTTACAGTGTAGACACCAGGATTTT
>JAUXIC010000059.1 GCA_030621215.1 Caldisericota bacterium | reverse complement strand
CATTATTTCGCTGTGGTAATTCTCAATAAGTTGTTCAATCTTCTTATAGTGTTTTATATCGAAATGGTGAAAGCGGTAATATGCCATATTCCATGTCTGGAGGAGGAGTGATAATGCTTCAGCTATGGTAAACTTTGTTTTTCCCTTTACTGCCAAATCAACAAGTTCTACAGCAAGCCTGTAAAATAAATCTCTTGGTTCGTTTTTCCGAAAAACTTCTTTTGCTTTTTTCAGTTCTTCAGATGGTGGATATTTTATTTCTATCATAATAGTCTCTACCTTAGAGATTTTTCATCTCCTCATTTTGCTAAGAATTTTATTGTTCTATTTTTTTAAAGTACAAATAGTTTGATTCCATTAGAGCGATAGAATATCCCCAAGCAATAAGTAAGTATAAATAATATACCGTTCTGCTTCATCGCGTCTAGTTATATCAGCATGCGTGCCTTTTGTAGTTGCATTATATATCGCATCAAGTCTATCTCCGATATATTTTAAACTAGATCCGATAATATCACGAGATTTCTCACTAGTTGAATGGTCTTCTATATAAATCATAAGCCGGTTGATGTAATTATCTGGTCCTATCTTGATACTTTTTCCATTTCTCTTTACTTCTGTTTCTTCGCCGGGGTTAGGAGGATACAGCGCATCAGCCACAGTCTTAAGAATACGTCGGCATGAATGGACTGCATTTGACCAATCTTCAGGGTTAGTGGATTTTAAATTTTCATAGGCTGAAACGAATTTTTCAACAGCGGCCGGAACCATTTCTCTCAGTTTTTTATCAACTCTATCTCTAGTTCTCTCGAATATTTCTTCGGGGATCAAGCCAAATTTCAATTCATAGTATTTATCGAGTACATAACGACATATTTTAGCTTTTTTTTCTTGGAGAGTTTTTTCAGCTTCTTTTCTATGATAAATTTGTGAAGGTTTTTGAGGATTTTTAAAAGCGTCTTTTTCTGATTCTAATTGAGCAATATCTGATGAAGTTTTAGCCATTTCGTCTAAATAGTCGTTGTCGTTCAAGAGTCGTGCAAGATGCATCACTTTCAGACAGACATCCCTAAGAGGAATCTTACTAGATTCAACGTCTTTTAGAACTTCTTCTGCAAATAATAAAGTTTCAGTATTTTTATTCATTTACTTAGTCCCACCTTTTTAAACTTGGTTTTATTTAATTCTTGCAAACCATTTGTATTTTATCCTCTTTACAAATTATTTCCAAATTTATTTTAAGTATTAACTGATAATTTTAAAGGGCAGGAAATAGCTGCCCTTTAAAAAATTTACTTCTTTTTAATCTCTTTACCCGCCGTATGTAATTGTTATTGTCCTTGTATCATTGTTCCAGCCAACATCACAGCCGAGAGATTCAGCAACAAATCTTAAAGGCAGCATTGTTCTGTCGTTTTCAATAATTGGTTTTACATTATGATTATTTGGGTCTATCCACACTTCTGTTCCGTTTGCTTTTGGGTTGTCTATTCAGAATTCAATTGTTGTGAAGTTAAAATTAATTGTTACCTTTCTTTCTGTTCCGTCCCAACCAATTGTACCTCCCATAGCTTCAACAATTGCTCTGATTGGCACAACTGTCCTTGCCCACTCGGGAATGATTATGGGCTTTGTGCTTCTTCCCGGATCTATTTCTTGAGAAACGCCATATACGGCCATATACGGATCATCGGGATGAAGAGTAATAAATATATTGCTCATAGGAAAAATATCTACGCCTCCCCATTCATAAAATAGATTGTTAAATTCTTTTTCATATTGTCCAGCAAGATTTTTATCGTTAATGATGAGTATGTTTTCATCATTCGCTTTGTTTGCATGTTTTGAAGGATTATAACTGCCCGTAATAACAATTTCATTATCAATGATAAACACTTTATGGTGCATTGTTTTGGGATTCTTATCGTATATGACATTTGCTCCTGCTTCTTTAAGGTCATCGTAAGTACACCATTGTGATTTCTGCCGCGCTTCGTATATACCTCTTACCTTTACGCCTTGTTTTATTTTTTTTATTATTGCATCTTTGATTGGGATGCTTGTAAAAGCGAACGTGGCAAAATCAATCGAACTTTTTGCATTCTCTATCACTGAAACAATATGGGCTTCAACGTGGTCTTCCGGCGCAAAGTAACACTGGATATTTATATCCTCTGCCGTTATCTTAGGATAAGGCGTGTTCGGAGGAGACTTTGCACCAAATTCGCCATTCCACATTTCGTTGAACTCAGTGGTGTAGTTATCGGCAAGTTCTTTTGAATTTATAAGGATGGAGTTGTTATTGTTGTAAAACAAGCCATTTTCAGTCCAGTTTGTCGAACCGGTCCATACTGCTGTCCCGTCTATTATCATAAATTTATTGTGCATGAAATTACTTTTGCTATAGTCTGTTCTTAATATGTTTTTGATGTCAAGAGGAGAAACAATATCCCATTCATCCGTTGCTTCTTCATTGTCCATAATAACTCTTACATCAATTCCTTTCCGGTGCGCTATGAGAAGATCGTTTACAAGTTCTTTATCGTTAGTATCATATAATGCAATGTAGATGCTCTTCTCTGCAGAATTTATAAGTTGTTTTATCTCTTCTTTTACTTCACCACTTTGCGTAGGCAAGAACCAGAGGCTGATTGCAGGATTTTCCGCAGGGCCAATGTCAATAAAGGAGAAAATAAAAACCAATACCAGGATTGCTATAGCCACTGCAAATAATTTGTTTATACTCTTAAAGTTATTCTTCATTTTATCTCCATAATGATTTATTATTGCTTAGCCTAAAACTGTCATTTTAAGAACTATTACTTATTTTTCCTTTTATTTTTTGTCGTAATTTTTACCCATTTCTTTCTCATAATGCTTGAATGCCTCCGGTAAGCCAGAGCATACTTGCTGGATATTAAACTTCTTAATCGTTTAAAACTTGCCCGATCTCGCGTCATTCTTTTGCTCATTTTTTTTCTCATTTTTCAAACCTCCCTTTTAAAAATTGAATTCGAGGAGTTAAGGGGCTGAAACTGTTATTTCCTTTTTGTTCGTAAAAAAGTGCGAGTCGCTGTTTATTATTTTCATCTTCCTTTCTTTATATTTTATTCCCTTTGCAAAGATTTTCAATTTTTTTTGAGATATGATAAATTTTTGTAAATTCATTTGACTTTTTAAAATTGCAGGGTATAGGATAGTTTTTACGGGAGGGGTTCGTGCCTAAAAGTTTGCCAAAATTCTAAAATTAGCTAAAATTCTCATAGAGTGATAAGGAATTACTCAATTTAGGTTAGAAAAGAGAGAAAGTTATGAATAAAAAATTAATCTTAGGAATTGCGATTCTGGCAATAGTAGTACTTGCCTCTTCTATTTGGTTATATACAGAAAGACAAACGGCGGAACCATCATTTACACCTCTACTCCCAACAGAACCAGCACTAGGACCGCTATCAACCCAAGAGTATGTTTATGACGATAAACTCGGCTATGGTTTTGAGTATCCAGGTGGTTGGGAATTTTCTATTTATGTAGATAAAGATGTTGAACAATGTGATCCATCACTTGATTATGAAAATTATTATTGTGTAGATTTTCCAGATAAAAATATTAAAAAAGTCGTATCCTTCGAGAAGAAAATACTTAAGGGCGGGTCACAATTCTCAGTGGAAATCGAATTAATAGTAAAATCAGTCACAGATTTGCAAGAAGTTAAAGAGGAGTTCAAGAAAGGATTAGAGATGTCGGATGGTGTACCAATCTTAAATGAGGTTGTAATTTCGGTAAATAATATAAGCGGGTATGATATACTCTCCGGAACACCTGATTGGAAACTGAGGCAGGTAGCATTTTTCGAAAATGGAATAGCTTACATTTTCAAATATTCATCTCAAGATGAGTTTTATCGTATGTATGAAGATGCTTTTAACAATATGATAAATTCATTTAACATAAAAAAGGAGGCGTAGATGGCAAATCTTTTCTCTGAGATTAGAATAAAAAATATTAATTTAAAGAATAGGGTATTAATGCCTCCCCTTGCTGTGAGGAACCCGGAAAAGAGCGGATTTGTAAATGATATTGTAGTTGATTACTATTCTAAAATGTCAAAATTAGGAATGGGTTTGGTGATTACTGAGAATGTTTTTGTATCTCCTGAATCGAAAGTCATGCCAAATCAATTACTTCTGTCGCATGATAAATTTATTGAAGGGCATAAAGAATTGGTTAATGCTATTCATAAAAACGGAGTAAAAGTTGCAGTTGAAATCAACCATGCAGGGGCAAATCTCTTTGATATTCCCGAACTAAAAACCATGCTTACAAATAAAGAGGAAGGCGACTTTGTTGTAGATAGCGAAGGTGATGTAAGGGAACCGCTAAATTCTATAAATGAGAAAGATCTTTCCAAAAACGATATAATTAATATAGTCGAATCTTTTGGGGATGCCGCAAAAAGAGCTGTTGATGCAGGTTATGATATGGTGGAAATTCATGCGGCACATGGATTTTTGATAAATCAATTTCTTTCGCCGTTTGCAAATAAAAGAAGCGATGAATATGGCGGCAGCCTGGCAAATAGAATGAGGATTTTAATTGAAATAGTAGAAGATGTAAGGCATAAAATTGGCGAGATGCCTATTATGGTCAGATTCCCGGTGTCTGATAATCCGCCGCAATTTACTTTCTATCCTGACGGGCTTAAGCCCGAAGATGGGTTGAAGGTGGCAAAAGAGATTTCAGCGAAAGGCGTTGATATGATTGATGTATCCGGTGGTTATTCGGGAAGCAGGCCAAAAGAGTTAAAGGAGATTGAGGGGTATTATGTTCCATATAGCAGTGCTCTTAAAGAAATTATCAATATACCGGTAAATGTAACCGGTGGGATCAGGACACAGGAATTTGCAAATTATGTCATAACAAGCGGGAAAGCGGATACCGTAGGTATAGGGAGAGCATTGCTTGCCGATAAAGAGTGGATATCCAGGGCAGAAAAGATTTTAGAAGAATAA
>JAUXIC010000035.1 GCA_030621215.1 Caldisericota bacterium | reverse complement strand
CAAAAATTTTTTCATAATTTCCCCTTTCAAAAATTTTCTAAATGCTTACTTTTCCCTTTTACTCCCCCCATGTGCACTTACACCTTTTGCCATTATCTACCATGTTCTATGTACCACTGTACCATCACCGAATAATAGTATTTTTTCTCTATTTATCACCCCCTTTTGTTCTAAACCAGTCAAGTATTATTTGATTGTTTGCAAAGAATCTTTTTGGACATTTTTTGTAATAATATGATAAGGCGTAGTTTGACGATAAATTCTTATAAATACAATTTATTTGTGTTTTTTTCATTTCCCGTCTTTTAATATGAGCTTTACATAGCTTTATATCAAATGCTATCACTAAATTTTTCCTTGTCAATACTTTTTCAAAAAAATTATTTAAATTTATATCTGAACCAAAATTTGGCTTCTGCAAATTTTATGTTAAAATATTATTTGGAGTGTTAAAAATATGCTTACAATAAAATGTGCAAAGTGCAGTGCAAAACTTATGAAATATCAAAAAATTGGCAATGGTAAAGTACTTCGTTGTTTCAAGGATAGAATTGTCAAAGATTATACGATTAAGAAAGATAATTTGGTACTATGCCCTCACTGTTTAAATGTGATAGGCACAGACAAAGGGATTTTTATAAAAATGAATCAGGGCAGTTTCACATACAGTGGGACAAAAAATTGTTAGATATTTTAATGAAGTAGTTTTTGCTGTATAATAGTACCTTATGGAAAAGAGAATCTTATTTGTCGGCGGCGGGGCAGCTGGAATAATGGCTGCCATAAAAGCTGCCGAAAAAAGTAATGTTTACCTGTTCGAAAAGATGCCACGGCTTGGCCTCAAGATTCTTATTTCGGGAAAAGGCCGGTGCAACGTGACAAATGCCGGACCTGTTGATCAATTAATTGAGGCGTTTGGACGGAACGGCCGGTTTTTGCATCACGCGTTTCATGCATTTTCAAATGAAGATCTTGTTAGTTTTCTTGCAGAAATTGGCGTAAGGACAAAGAAGGAAAGGGGCGGCAGGGTTTTCCCTGCGAGTAGTCGTTCTGGAGATGTTCTCGATGCATTAAAAATGGAGCTTGAACGACGGAATGTGACCGTAGCTGAAAAGACATCTGTAAAAGACCTTATAATAGTAAACCGTGAGGCAAAAGGGATTGTGCTCAGGACCAATGAAGAGGTATTTGGCGATGCGGTTATTCTTGCGACAGGCGGAAAATCGTTTCCCGGACTTGGCACTACGGGTGACGGGTTTGATATGCTCGCAAAAACGGGGCATACGGTCCAGCCGTTATATCCTGCACTTGTTCCGCTCGTTGTGGAGGAAAAATGGGTAAGAGACCTGGAAGGGTTGTCACTGAGAAATGTGAGAATCAGTGTGAGGGTAGGCAAAAAGGAATTTTCTCATTTTGGCGATATGGTTTTTACAAAAAAGGGAATATCCGGGCCTATTGTGTTGTCATTGTCATCGGAAATTGTTCTGCATCTTGCTGAACCTTTGTCTTTGGAAATTGACTTAAAACCCGCACTTAACGAAGAAGTTCTCGACAAAAGATTATTGAAGGATTTTGCAAAGTATTCCAACAAGGAGTATAAAAATTCGTTAGGAGATCTTCTTCCGCGCAGTTTGATTCCAATTTTTGTGTTACTGACGGGTATTGCGCCGAACAAAAAATGCAACGAAATTACAAGAGAAGACAGGAAAAGAATACTTCATATGCTGAAGCATTTCCCGCTTACCGTTGTTGGCACTGAAGGCTTTGCACATGCCGTCGTCACAAAGGGCGGCGTTTTACTGAAAGAAGTTGACCCGAAAACGATGCAGTCAAAACTCATTAAAAATTTATACATTACCGGCGAATTGCTTGACCTTGATGGCGTCACCGGCGGCTATAACCTGCAGGCTGCATTTTCTACGGGTTTTGTGGCGGGATTTTATGCCGCTAATGACCCTTAACGAGTTGATTTTTAGCAGGAAAATCATACAATAGAAGGGGAGGCGATAGCTTATGGAAGAAGTTTATGGAACGATAAAAGTAAAAAAAGGGCTTGCCGAAATGCTTAAAGGCGGAGTTATTATGGATGTGACTTCTGCCGGGCAGGCCAAAATAGCTGAAGAAGCAGGCGCAGTCGCCGTAATGGCGCTGGAGCGGATTCCTGCTGATATCAGAAGCCAGGGCGGCGTTGCAAGAATGGCTGACCCAAAATTAGTGAAGGATATAATGGATGCTGTTTCCATACCAGTTATGGCGAAGGTAAGGATCGGACATTTTGCCGAGGCTCAGATTTTAGAGTCAATTGGAGTGGATTTTATTGATGAAAGTGAAGTGCTTACCCCGGCTGATGAAACACATCATGTCAATAAATGGGATTTTAAAATACCGTTTGTATGTGGAGCAAGGGACCTTGGCGAGGCATTGCGCAGGATCTCCGAAGGCGCTGCAATGATCAGGACAAAAGGAGAGCCGGGCACAGGAGATATCGCAGAAGCAGTGCGGCATATGCGCGTTGTAATGGATGAAATCAGGAAAATTCAGAATATGAGCGAAGATGAACTTTTTACGGAAGCAAAAGAGTTAAGGGCGCCTGTAGAGCTTGTAAGGGAGATAAAAGCATTGGGGAGGCTTCCTGTGGTGAATTTTGCTGCCGGAGGCATAGCGACGCCTGCTGACGCATCTCTTATGATGCAGCTTGGGGCTGATGGCGTTTTTGTTGGCTCAGGCATTTTTAAATCCGCTAACCCAAAACGAAGGGCGGAGGCAATTGTTGCTGCGACAACTTATTTTGACAAGCCGGAGATAGTCGCAAAAGCGTCAGAAAGCCTTGGCGAAGAGATGGCAGGTATAGACATCAAAGACCTTACCGATAAAGATAAAATGCAGGTACGAGGAGAGTAGATGAAGGTAGGAGTGCTTGCAATTCAGGGCGCCGTATCAGAACATATTAATATGTTAAAGCGGGCAGGAGCGGAAGCGTTAGCCGTAAAGACGGCAGAAGGAATTAATGCTGTAGACGGGTTGATACTGCCCGGAGGAGAAAGCACAACCATAGGAAGGCTTATTCGTCTTCACACGATAGATGATGTCATAAAAGAGAGGGCAGCGAAAGGAATGCCTATCTATGGAACCTGCGCGGGAATGATTCTTTTATCTAAAGACATTAACGGATTTAACCAGCCGACATTGGACTTAATCGATGCCACGGTGATAAGAAATGCTTTTGGCAGACAGGTGGACAGCATGGAAGTGGATCTTGCTATAAAAGGCTTTGACGTCCCTTTTCATGCAACTTTCGTTAGAGCCCCTGTAGCGGAAAGATTAGGTAAGGATGTGGAAGTTTTATCTGAACTTCCTGAGGGCGTTGTTTTTGTGAAGCAGGGGAATATCCTTGCTTCGTCATTTCATCCCGAACTGGGGAATGATTTAAGAATTCATAAATATTTTTTAGATATAGTAAAAAGTTTTTTAAACAAACAATAAGGAGGCTTTTATGTCTGGACATTCGAAATGGCATAATATACAAGCAAGGAAGAGCTCTCAGGATGCCAAGAGAGGTAAAGCTTTTACAAAATTAACGAAAGAAATAATTGTTGCAGCAAAGGACGGCGGAAGTAATACTGATACAAATGCGCGCCTGAGAGGGGCTATTGAGAAAGCCAAAAAAATGGGTATGCCGTCGGATAATATTAAAAAGGCAATTATGCGCGGAACCGGCGAGCTTCCCGGCGTTACGTATGAAGAAGTTACATACGAAGCATATGGGCCTGCTGGTATTGCATTTATTTTGAAGATATCGACAGACAACAAAAATAGAACGGTTTCAGAGCTGAGAAGGGCATTAAGCAAATTTAATGGAAGTCTTGCAGAATCAGGAGCGGTTTCCTGGAACTTTGAAACAAAGGGCGAAATTGTGATAGAATCCTCTGGTTTAAACTATGATGATCTCTTTATGATTGCCGCTGATGCCGGCGCAGAAGACCTCGAGGAGCAAGACGGTGTTTTCACAGTGATAACTGAGCCAAAAGCTCTTGAAACAGTAAAAGGGAAATTGGAAGAGCAGAAGATAGAGATAAAAAGTGCAGAGGTGGTGCTCAGGCCAAAAACTACAGTCAAAGTTTCCGGTGAAGATGCAGTAAGAACTCTTAAGCTTTGCGACGAACTTGAAAATCATGATGACGTGCAGGATTATTATACAAATTACGATATAGATGACGATGAATTAAAAAAGATTCTTGATGAGATTGGAATTTAGAGAATGATTAGAGTTTTGGGTATCGATCCGGGTATCGCTTCTACGGGTTTTGGAATTGTGCAGAAAGACGGCGACTTGTTAAAGCTGATCAACTACGGCGTGATAAAAACATCTTCAAATCTTAGTGTTCCTGAACGGCTTAACAAGCTCTATTCAGAGCTATTAACTCTTATGGACAAGAATACGATTGATTGTGTAGCAGTTGAAAAACTGTTTTTTAACACAAATTTAAAAACAGTGATAAATGTGAGTGAGGCGAAGGGAGTCATAATGCTCGCTATTTCTATGCACTACAGTGAAGTATTTGAGTATACTCCGTCAGAGGCAAAAAAAGCTTTGCTTGGTGCAGGCAGAGCTACCAAAAAGGAAGTACAATATGCCATTATGAATATTTTTAAAATGGATCGTCTACCTCGTCCCGATGATGCTGCGGATGGTATTGCACTTGCGCTTTGTCATATTTATACAATCCCATATCTGGAGAAAACCAAATGATTGCACTGCTAAAAGGTAATATTCGCGAAAAAAACGGCCATAATTTAATTATACTTGTTAATGGCATTGGTTTTGAAGTACTGATGCCAGAAATTGGAAATTTTGATGTTGGAGATGATATTAGTTTGTACATATATGAGGATGTAAAGGATGACGGAACAACTCTTTACGGGTTTTCCGAGATGTCGGAAAAGGAATTATTCGGGCTTATCATTAGAAAAGTCGGTGGTATTGGGGCAAAAATTGCACTTGAAATTTTCAAACGGTTTTCAAGAGAAGAGTTTATTTCTCTAATTCAAACTGGTGATTACAAAAAGCTTCAGACTGTTCCAGGAATTGGCGGAAAAACTGCGAAGAGGGTAGTAATCGAATTGGGCGGAGAGATAAAAGATTTGCTTGAACAAAAAGTTCCGTTAAGTGAAAAACTGCAAATTGCAAAGAATGCGCTGATATCCGTTGGGTATAGCGCTGCAGACGCTGTAAAAGTGTTGAAAACTATAGATGAAAATGATTCCGTGGAAAATATTGTTAAAATGGCAATAAAGAAGTTAAGCAATGGGTAATCCCATAAGGCCAAAGAGTTTAGATGAGTTTGTTGGACAGCAGCAGGTCAAAAAAAGCTTGAGGGTTTTTTTGGATTCAGCTCGTTCCCGGGAACAGTCACTGGATCATACGCTTTTTTATGGTCCGCCAGGACTTGGCAAAACTACTCTTTCTTCGATTATTGCATATGAACTTGGCGTTAATGTTAAACATATAACCGGTCCTTCTCTGGAAAAGGTTGCTGATCTTGCGGCAATTCTTATCGGTCTTTCAAAGGGCGACGTGCTGTTTATCGATGAAATTCATCGTCTTCCTAAAGCAAATGAAGAAGTTCTTTATTCGGCGATGGAAGATTTTAAGCTTCCTATCGTGGCTGGTGGAGGACGTTCGGCTCACACTATCGTTATCGATTTGAATCCTTTTACCCTTATCGGGGCGACAACCCGTTTTGGCTTGATTTCTCCTCCGCTTCGGGACAGGTTTGGCATAGTTTATCATCTTGAGTTGTACAGCCCGGAGGAATTGAGAGAAATTATACTTCGCGACAGCAAAATTTTAGATATCCAGATAACTGATGATGCGGCATTGATTCTCGCAAAAAGAGCGAGAGGGGTGCCCAGGATTGCCATACAGCTGCTTAGACGCGTAAGGGATTTTGCAGAGGTAAGAAACAATGCGGTCATTACTAAAGATATTGTGGAGGAAACCTGTAAGGATCTCCATATAGATGGTTTTGGCTTAAATGACCTGGATAGGAAATACCTGGGAAATCTCGTTGAAAAATTCAAAGGTGGCCCTGTGGGAATTACAACGCTTGCAACGGCATGCGGTGAAGACAGGGGAACGCTGGAAGACATTATAGAGCCGTATCTTATGAAGATAAATTTTCTCCTTCGAACGCCAAAAGGGAGAATTGCTACCAAAAGAGCAAAACAATATCTGAATATCAAAGACGAGGGCTCCCTCTTTTTTTAATCTGCATTTTTCTTTTTCCTCCATTAATCCTATAATGAAAGAAAGCCTTTGGAGGAAGCCATGGACTGCGAGAAAATTATTAAAAGGACTTTAGTATTTCTGCTTGCCGGGGGAAAGGGGCAGCGGTTATATCCGCTTACAGAGGAAAGAGTAAAGCCGGCCGTACCATTTGGGGGGAAATACAGGATTATTGACTTTACGCTCAGCAACTGTGTTAATTCCGGCTTAAGGAAAATCCTTGTCGTTACTCAATACAAATCAGCTTCTCTTAGTAGACATCTTGCATTAGGATGGGGGTTTTTGAGCGATAGATTCGGTGAATATATAACAGACATCCCGCCGCAGCAACGCCTCGGCGAGAGGTGGTATGTGGGCACAGCTGATGCCGTCTACCAGAATTTATTTTTTGTTGAAAGGGAGGAATCTGACTACATATTAATTCTTTCCGGGGACCACATCTACCAGATGGATTACCGGGAAATGCTCGACTTCCACATTGAACATAAAGCAGAGATTACAATTGGAGCGGTTCTTGTAGAAAAGGAGCGGGCAAAATCATTTGGTATTATGCAGGTAGGTAATGACGGCAAGGTTGTTGATTTTAGGGAAAAGCCAAAAAATCCTTTTACTCTGTCTGATTTGCCCGATTATTCTCTTGCCTCCATGGGGATATATATATTTAACAGAGAAACATTAAGCAGACTTCTTGCTCATGATGCAAAAATACAAAGTTCGTCCCATGATTTTGGCAAAGATGTCATTCCGTTTGCCATATCCAACAAAAATGAAGTATTTTCTTATCGTTTTGTTGATAAAAACAACGAGCAGGGGTACTGGCAGGATGTTGGTGCCATTGATTCTTTTTATAATGCAAATATGGATCTTTTGTCTCCTTTGCCGAAGCTGAACCTTTACGATCGAAGCTGGCCATTTTTCACCCATGCAAGGCAGCTTCCTCCAGCGAAATTTACTTTTAAAGAAGCTGGCGGGGAAAAGGTGTTTGGCTATGCAAAGGATTCCTTAATAGCCGACGGGGTAATCGTGGAGGGAGGGACAATCTTTCATTCTGTTATTTTTCCAAAGGTGAGGGTTGGCGCAAAGAGCAGCATTGAGGATTCAGTCATATTTAATCGCACAATTATAGGGGAAAATACCCGCATAAGGAAAGCAATTATCGATAAAAAAGTTTTTGTACCTGATAATGTAGAGATAGGATTTAACCGGGAAGTGGATGAAAAATATTTTTATGTGTCCAATTCCGGTATCGTTGTGATACACCGGGGATACAGGTTTCCTGAGAGTTTTCCGCGTATATCGATTTAAGGAGGTGCTGAATTGAATAAAAAAAATTATGATGAAATGACTAAAAAAGAACTTTTAGGCCTGGCGAAACGCAGCGGAATAAAGGGAAGGCATGCGATGAATAAAACAGAGCTAATCAAGGCAATTAAACTTAAAGGCAAGCAGGCGGAAAAAACTGGTAAAAGCGAAGAAAAGATAAAAAAAAGAAAATTTGATATGTACTACGGGGTGAATCATCTGGAACTTCTGCCCAAAGAGCCCGGCAATGTTTACGTGCACTGGGAAATTGCCGGCAAAGGGAAAAAAGAGGACATCTTTCTTCAGCTAAAAAACAAGGATAAGACAGTGCTTGAAATTCCCGTTGCCTCATACAAAGGCGAAGGATATTTGCGCGTTGAAGAAGGCAAGCCTCTAACAGCTTCCATCGGGTTTAAAGAAGGAAAAAGGTTTGTTTCTGTTGTTTCCTCCGAAGAAATTTTGGTTCCCCGTAGTAAACCTTCGGCGAAAAAGACGATTAAATGGGCTTATGTGAACCCGGATACAGGAAAGATTATGAAGAGGGAGATGAAAGTGCAAGGCAAAGACGCTCTTGAAAAAAAGAGAGAAAAGACGGAAAAAACTGCAAAGACAGTAAAATATATAAAAGTCCCCAAAGAACGATGAAAAACAAGCGGGGATACCTCAGTATTGTATTACACTCTCACCTTCCTTTTATCAAGCATCCCGAGCATGAATTTTTCCTCGAGGAAAACTGGCTTTACGAGGCAATTACTGAGACGTATCTTCCGCTTTATATTTCTTTTGAAAGATTAAGAAGAGAAGGTGTTAAATTTCAGCTCACAATGTCCATAACTCCTCCGCTCATCTGCATGCTGACAGACTCTATGCTTATGGAAAGGTATCAGCGCTATCTTGACAGCAGGCTGTCCTTTTTGATGGATGAAATCCGGGAAAATAAAAGAAGTGCAAGAGAAAAAAAGATTTTGCAATTTTATTTGAATAGATTTGAGGAACTTAATTATTTTTTTGATACAAAATTAAACAGGGATATTCTTTCAGGTTTTAAAGAACTTCAGGAGCAGGGATTTCTTGAAATAATCACCTGCACCGCAACACACGAGATACTTCCTCTTGAGCTGAACGAGCGTATCCGAGAAGTGCAGGTTGAAGTTGGCATTGACGCGTATAAGCGGGTATTTGGACGTGCTCCCAGGGGAATATGGCTTGGCGAGTGCGCTTATACAAATGGCGTGGAAAAGATCCTTGCAAATAACGGCATTAAATTTACTTTTCTTGATACACACGGTATTTTATATGCGGAACCTCAGCCACTGTATGGTGTGCACACACCAATCTATTCTGAAGAAGGTGTTGCATTTTTTGGAAGAGATCCAGAGGCATCAAAGCAGGTATGGAGCGCACGGGAAGGTTATCCTGGCGATTTTAACTACAGGGAATTTTACAGGGATATTGGCTACGAAATCCCAACTGAAAAAGTAAATAAGTATCTGCATCCCGGGGGATTTAGATTTGATTCCGGCATTAAAATGCACAAAATTACCGGGAATGTGCCGCTTGGCAAAAAAGAGCTGTACGATAGAGAAAGGGCCATTGAGATGGCAGATACTCATGCTGGTAATTTTATGTTTAATATAGAGAAGGAGGCGGAATATCTACTTGGTATTATGGACAGAGAGCCCATCATTGTTGCTCCATTCGATACAGAACTTTTTGGGCACTGGTGGTTTGAAGGACCCGATTTTATTGAATTGCTTTTGAGAAAAATCGATAAATATTCAGATACGGTTGAAACGCTCTCGCCTTTTAGTTATCTAAAAAAATATCCTACCAATCAATTATCTCTTCCTGCCCCTTCCACATGGGGCGACGGAGGGTATTTTGGTGTCTGGCTGAACGAGAAAAATGATTGGGTGTATCCTCATCTTTACATGATGGGAAAGAGGATGATAGCACTGGCAGAGAAAATAACAACTCCCAACAATACTATGGAGCGGGCGCTAAATCAGATGGGAAGACAATTACTTCTTGCCGAGAGTAGTGACTGGGCGTTTCTTATTACAACAGGTACTGCATCGCACTATTCGATAGACAGGGTGAAATTCCATATCAATGCATTTAATGAGTTTTATGAAGGGGTAAAAAATAATATAATTGATAAAGATTTACTGGAGTTTTTGGAAGAGAGGGACAGTATTTTTCCGTTTCTTGATTACAGAGTATTCCGGCGCAAAAAATAAGGCACAAAAGCGTTATAACGAGAAAATGTATAAATTTAGACGGGTTAAGGAGGGGTTTTTATGGCATTTGATAGAGATAAACTTTTTGGTGAATTAAGAAATCGGGTGAAGGATGAGAATCTCATCAAGCATATGCTTGCAACGGAAGCTGTTATGAGGGCAGTTGCAAAAAGATTGGGCGAAGATGAGGAAAAATGGGGTATCACAGGATTATTGCACGATATCGATTATGAATTAACCAAAGACGCCCCTGAAAAGCACAGCTTAATAGGGGCAGAGTGGCTGAAAGAATTAGGCCTTCCTGAGGATGTGGTTTATGCCGCAAAGGTACATAACGAGATACATGGATTGCCCAGAAAAACATTATTAGACAAGTCACTGTATGCCGTGGATCCAATTACCGGGTTTATTGTGGCGGTTGGACTGGTTATGCCTGACAAAAAATTGGCGACTGCGCGAGTTAAATCGATGAAGAAAAAATTCAAGGACAAAAGCTTTGCAGCGGGTGCAAGCAGGGATCAAATGAGAACTTGCGAGGAAGAGCTCGGCATTCCCCTTAATGAGTTTTTTGAAATCTCGCTTAAAGCAATGCAAGAGATAGCAGGCGAGTTAGGTTTATAGAAAGATAATTCAATTCCAAAATTGTGTTGAGTATATGTTAAATGTGAATAATCTAATTTAAAGGCGGTAAACTATCGTAATGAAGCATTCAATAAAAACAGGATTTAGTTTTGGGTTAACCTCCGGAGTAATTACAACACTGGGGTTGATGGTAGGCCTGCATTCTGGCACGCACTCAGAGCTTGTGGTTCTCGGGGGGATATTAACAATTGCGATAGCAGATGCATTTTCAGATGCATTGGGTATTCATGTTTCTGAAGAAGCGGAAGGGAAACACACAGAAAGGGAGATATGGGAATCAACAATCTCAACTTTTTTATCCAAATTTGTTATTGCTCTGTCATTCATTGTTCCTATCCTGCTGTTTCAGTTATCAACAGCGATTATTATCAGCATAATATGGGGCCTGTTTTTGTTAACCGTTTTTAATTTTTACATTGCACGGGGGCAAAAGACAGCAACATGGAAAGTAGTAGCAGAGCATTTGATTACTGCGCTGGTAGTTATAACTATCGCACATTTTGTTGGCGATTTGATTCGCGTGATGTTTGGTTAGATAAAATATTTTGGAGTATCGATTGCAGGAAGAGATGAATAATTAGCCAGCAAATTTTCGTACAAGAAAATATGCAATTTTTACGGGGATTTTTTTGGTGTTTTGCACTTTCCTATAAAATGTTTTATATAAAATGTATCCAGATGAAACGCTTTCCATGGCTTGTTGCATTGTGCTTTTACTGGTAATAACGTTTTTTATCAGGGGTAAAAACGGATAAAACATTTTTGAAAGCAGCAGTGCACAGTTCAATTCTTCTCCCAATTCATCCGGGAGTAGTTTATTGTATTCCTGAAGGTCGCTTTTTCCGTTTTTTAAGGCATTCTCAATGACTCTTGTAAGCAGCTTTGCCGAAAGCATGGCGGTATATATGCCTGCTCCCATGAGTGGATCGACAAGATTTCCTGCTTCTCCTGCCAGTGCTATTCGTCCGTTTGCAAGAGGTTCCTCTCCTCCCCATATGGATATCGGATAAATTTTTGTTTCTCCTTTTCCTTTGTCGAATTTTTCAACAGTTCCTTTAGAAGAGCTTAAAAAATATTTTTGCAGTGCACCGCTTCCTGCCGAATAATGATCTTGTTTTGGGAATATCCATCCGTAACCTAAATAATTGTATCCCAGGAATAGTTTTACAGTAGTTGGCTCTGTAATATTTTTTTGAAAAACTTCTTTTTCTTCTCCTAAGCTAAATCTTTTTTTCCTGGCAAGTCCGCTCAATATGGAAACCCTGCTTCCCACTCCACCTGCTCCTACGAGAAATTTTGCAGAATATGTTGTTTTGTCTGTGCGGACAAGTATTTTATTTTTTTCTTCTGTAAAGCCGGTAAATTTTTCATTGTAATGGACGTTTAATCCTTTTCTTAAATAATGGTCAAATTTGATTCGGTCTACGCCATACAAAAATGGTTTATTTAGTTTAACTTTGGATTCCAGGATACCTTTGTAATTTATTGACAATGTGTCGTATTCCACTTTTTCAAAGTTTTTTAAATTGTCAGGCATAAGATCCATTACTCCGCAAGGGATGCCGCCGGCACATACTTTGTCTTTATAACTTCCTCCTTTTTCTATAATGAGGTAGTCGATGTCTTTTTCTTTTAGATATTGCCCTGTTGTTGCTCCAGCAGGCCCTCCACCTATAATAATCACGCTATAGTTTTTCATAAGCTACTTGTACTAAAGAAAGTGACCATTGGTGTTTCCACTTTGATTTGAACATCACAATCCGCAATTATCTTTCTTTGCACTTTCATTGTTTGTCTCCTTACTATGAATTCTATTCCAGACTTTAAATTTTTCAAGTTGGATGAATTTTATTTACAATCGCCTAACCACAAAGCTTTTGATATGTATTAATGTTAATATTGTCGAGAAATGGGAGAAATACTGCAAGAAAGTCAATATTCTGAAGGTATTTTTGTATAGGCATAGCTCCATTTTTTTCTGCAGTTTATTGCTCAAACACTTGACAATTTGTTTTTTTATTTGAATTATGTATACTTTAAACATAAATAGAATAGAAAAAGTGACAATTTCTATTTATAAGCAAAAAAAGGTTTAAAAATGGAGAAAAAAAGATCAAAAGAGGAACTTTATAAGGTTCTTATAGTTGGGTTTTTATGGGCTATTTGTGTCGTTGTATCTTTCTATTTTCATTTTGTTTTAAAGAGCGACATTATTTTTACACATTTATTTTATATTCCCATTGTTCTTACAAGTTGGTGGTTCAGGCGTAATGCTATATGGAGTACAGCAATATTTGCTTTAATGCTAGTGACAATACATATACTAAGTCCAGTTGAGACACCTGTTTGGGGTGATGTCGTGCGGGCATCTATGTTTGTAGTTGTTGGCACAGTATCTGGTATCTTGAGTGAAAATAGGTACGTTTTGCAAAATAAAACGCAAGAATATAGCAAAAGATTAAAACAGCAGGTAAAGGATCGCGCTGTTGATTTATTGAAGCTCGATGAAAAAAATAAAGAACTAAAGTGCGAAATTGCCGAACGTATAAAGGCAGAAGAAGCACTGGAAAATGCATACGTTAATTTAAAGAAAGCAAAAGAAGAAATAGAGCATGCCAACCAAATGAAATCCATCTTTCTGGCAAGCATGAGCCATGAACTGCGCACTCCACTCAATTCCATCATTGGTTTTACAGGCATCCTTTTGCAAGGACTTGTTGGAGAACTCAATGATGAACAGAAGAGGCAACTGGGAATGGTTTATGCAAGCTCAAAGCATTTG
>JAUXIC010000079.1 GCA_030621215.1 Caldisericota bacterium | reverse complement strand
TTTATAAAATAAAAACTTGCATACATAAGGGTTTTATGTATACTGTTTAACAAATCTAAAAATACTAATACTGTATAAAGAAAATTACTACAGAACTGAAAAAGATATGACGAAGTATATGCTTGTAACAGTCTTTGTTGTGAAGGAGCTTACAAAAAACATAAAAAATTCGCTAAAAAATGCAAAGCAGGGGAGTTTGATGTATGAACATCATAGAAAAAGCAAAAAAAATAAAAGAAAACGATAGAGTAAAAGCAATAGAACTACTCGAAGGTTTTATAAACACACACAAAAAAAATCGGGTGGGAGCACACAGGCTGCTTTCAAAGTTGTACTTTGAATCAGGCAAAAAAGAAAAAGCAATAACTATACTAAAAGACGGAATTAAGGCAAATCCAGACAATAGATGGCTCTATTTAATGCTCGGAGACCTCTACTATTTTGATTTAGAAGATGTGGGCAACGCAATTAAAGTATATGAAGAGGGACTTGCGTTGTTTGATAAACCAATAAAAACTACAATGTCCCCTTACAGATATTTTCTGAAAAGGCTTTCCAATATAAACTATGCAGAAAGAAATTTTGACAAAGCAGAAAAATATTTTGAACTATTTATTGCGCTTGAGCCATCTGATTTTTATGCATCTGATTTCAAAAAATTTGCAGAAGTTTTGATTAAACAGGGTAAAAAAGAACGCGCAAAAGAAGTTTTAATACTCGGAATAAAAGCACACCCTGGATATAAAAATTTGTATGAGTTCGCAAAAAAGAACTTTCCAAACGAAGATTTTCCTTTTAGAGAAAAGAAAGTCAGGTTAACAACTCCTGGCGTAGAGAGAATTCCCATAAAAACGACACTTATAAAAGAGGGAGATAATCTCTACGACATAATAGATGAATATACAAAAAATGTAAGAAAAAAAAATGACATCATTACTGTTTCATCCTGCGTTGCTGCAATGTGCGAGGGAAGAATGACAACAGTAGATACAATTTTCCCTTCCTTTCTTGCAAGACTTGTTTCACATTTTGTATCACATAAGGATGTACCATTTGGTGGGGCAGCACCACTTGCAAACCCTGCGGCGATGGAAATAGCAATAAGAGAGGCAGGTAAAACACGTATTATCCTTGCAACAAAAGCCGGAGCAATAGGAAGAATCTTTGGTAAAAAGGGCTGGTTTTATATTATTGCAGGAGAGCAAGCTGCTCTAATAGATGATCCACCTGCTGCAATCCCACCTTTTGATTATGCTGTCATACCCGGACCAAAAGATTCATTCACAGTAAGTGAAAAAATTACAGAGAGAACTGGCTGCAAAGCAGCAATCATCGATGCAAACGACCTTGGAGATGCCTGGGCAGTGGGATACAGTAAAGGCATATCAAAGGATAAGCTGGAGAAAGCACTTTCTGACAATCCTGCAGGAAATGAAGACCAACAAACTCCCATTGTTATCGTGAGAGAGTTATAAATATAACTTAACGGCGCAAATACTCTTTATAAATTCGTACCAGGAAAACTCTCATTAAGTGCTTTACTAAATCTATCTATTACCCGCTCTTTCCCGAGTATGAGCATAATTTTTGTAAGCTCCGGCCCACTCTTAGACCCAATAAGAGCAATTCGCATTGGATGATATATTTTTTTCCCGGGAAGCTTAAGCGCAGTCTTCAACTCATTTATAAATTTATCCAGCTCTCCTTCTGTAAACTCGATGTTTTGCAATTTTCCAATGAGGTACGAAAATACTATTTTACTCTCTCCCTGCTTAAGTATTCTTTGCTCTTCTTCGGTTTTGACAAGGTCGATCTCCTCAAAAAAAGGAGCAGCAACCTTTATTATGTCCTTAATAGTCTCCATATTGCCCTTTACTGCATTGACTGTATTCAATAGTTTCAGAGAACAGTTGCTGTCTTCTTTAATCCATTTTTTCTCTATCATATAGGGAAGAGCAAGTCTGCAAATTCTTTCATCGTCGGCTTTTGAAATATAATGATGATTCATCCATTTGAGTTTATCAATATCAAATACAGCGGGTGCCTTGTTAACACTTTCAAGAGTAAAGAGGTTAATGAGTTCTTCCTTTGTAAAGAACTCTCTGTCATCCTTAGAAGACCATCCGAGAAGAGCAAGATAGTTAAAGAGAGCTTCGGGAAGGAAGCCCATCTCTCTGTACTGGCCTACTGAAGTAGCACCGTGTCTCTTACTGAGTTTTGTCCTGTCAGGTGCTAAGATCAGGGAGATGTGGGCAAACTGAGGCGGGGGGAAGTTCAGTGCATTAAAGATGAACAGCTGTTTGGGAGTATTGGAGAGGTGTTCTTCTGCCCTTATAATGTGAGTGATTTTCATCAGGGCATCATCAATCACTGTAGCGTAGTTGTATACGGGGGTGCCGTTCTCTCTTCGTATGACAAAGTCCTTAAACTCATTGGAGTTAAAAGCTACATTGCCGCGTACTAAATCGTTGATTATTATTTCTTCATCCTTTTCTACCTTAAAAACTATTGCAGGTTTAAGGTTTTTGTTTTTGAAAGCATTTCTTAGCTGTTCTGTTTCTTTTTCCTTTAACTCTCTGTAGCTGAACTTTTTACCTTCTTTTTCATAACTATCTCTTAGGCTATGTATCTCTTCTTCTGTGTAATACAGTTCATATGCTTTTTCTTCACTAAGGAGGATGTCAATGTAATGGTTGTATAGATCCATTCTTTCAGTTTGCCTGTAAGGGCCGTAGTCTCCTCCTTTAAGGTATCCTTCATCCCAGTCTATGCCAAGCCACTGGATATCTTGAAGCATAGTTTTTATTGCTTCATCGGTTGAGCGCCTTCTGTCTGTATCATCTAATCTCATAACTAATACACCGTTATTGTGTCTTGCGAATAGATAATTGAACAGGGCTGATCTTGCATTGCCTATATGTATATGCCCTGTAGGGCTTGGGGCATAACGAACACGTATTTGTTTATTCATATTTAATATTCCTCCA
>JAUXIC010000075.1 GCA_030621215.1 Caldisericota bacterium | reverse complement strand
ATCCTGCTGAGGGATCCTTCGAAGCGTTATCCTGTCACCGAGTACCCTGACCCTGACGGCAGAGGCACTGTCACTATAACGGAAAATAATATTTATGACAGCGCCAAACAAATAAACAGGATTAAATGGTATTTTCATACTGGAAAAGAAAAAGAGGAATCGGTAGAAGAGCTTAATATGAGGATTTTCTTCCCGCAAGAGCTTGATGCGCTTTTGCGTTACAATGGATTTGAGATTGAAGCTAAATTTGGCAACTATGATGAAACGCCGTTTGCAGCACCTTCGCCAAAACAGCTTGTAATTTCCCGCCCAAAATAGCAATTTAATATTGCATAAGATCATTTTGAATTTTGCAGCAATAGATTATAATGTGTGCGCAAGTAAAGTTAAAAGAAAGGTAAAATATGAGAAAAAAAATATTAGATATTGTAGGAAAGGTTGATTATCCATACACCTGCGTGATTGTAGATAACCAAAGGATGGGATTCCTTGATGAAATAGAAACCCCTTCCTCTGTAACAGAGCTCCTTTCAGTTGAGAATGGAGAAGGAAGAAGAACATATGAAAGAACGTTAGCGTTCTTGACTTCGTATTGTGCAGGAAAAATAAATCCGACACTGAGGGTATCAATAAAACACTCATACGGAGATACACTTTATGGAGAGATAGAAGGCAATCATAATGGAGATATCGTTCGTAGAGTTAAAGAAGAGCTCAAAAAACTCGTAGAAAAAAACGAAAAAATTGTCAAATACGAATTGACCAATGAAGAAGCAATGAAAAGGTTAGAGGCAGAGGAAAGAACAGATGACCTGAGATTGCTTAAATATATTGCGAAAGACACAATTCCTCTATACTCCATTAATGGACACTCCGTATATTTTGCAGGGCCATTACTCCCAAGGACGGACATGATAAAGGTATTTGATATCGTCCCGTATCCGCCGGGATTTCTCCTGTTGCTCCCTGACAGAAAGGATACCAAAAAAATATGCCCTATAAAAGAAAGCAAAAAAATATTTGAAACTTTTCAGGAATCCAAGAAATGGGTAGAAACTCTCGGAACAAGATACGCAGGAGATCTAAATGAAAAAATAATAAAAAGACAAGTTTCTGAGCTGATAAAAGTGCAGGAAGCATTGCATGAGAAAAAAATATCCAACATAGCGGATATGATTAAAGACGACAAAAAACTCATTCTTATTGCTGGACCAAGCTCTTCAGGAAAGACAACATTTGCAAAAAGATTAGAAATACAATTAAAGGTAAACGGGTTAAAACCCATCATTCTCTCAACAGACAATTACTTTGTAGACAGAGACAAAACACCAAAAAACGAAGAAGGAGAATTAAATTACGATTCCTTCGACGCAATTAATCACAAACTGCTTCAGGAACAGCTTGTGGCACTTTTAAATGGAGAAAAAGTTGCTATCCCGAAGTATAATTTCATTAAAGGAAAAAGCGAACCCTGGAAAAAAATAAAAATAGACAAAACAAATATAATAATTTTAGAGGGGATACATGCATTAAATCCCCGGTTAACGCAGCTCATAAACGATAAAGAAAAATTCAGAATATATGTCAGCGCACTCACTCAACTGAATATCGATAGTATTAATAGAATTCCCACAAGAGATACACGCCTCATAAGAAGAATTGTGCGCGACAGCCTCTTCAGAAGAATACCTGCTTCAGAAACACTTAGGAGATGGCCGGTCGTAACAAAAGGAGAAGAGAATTATATTTTTCCGTTTCAGGAAAATGCAGATGTTATGTTCAATTCTGCAGTGGTATATGAATTAGCAGTGCTAAAACATTATGGAGAAGTTGCACTAAGAGCAATAGATTACAAGCAGGAAGAATATGCCGAAGCGCTGCGCTTACTCAACTTCCTCTCCCATTTTGTGTCTATTATGGCAGATGAAATTCCCCCTACATCCATAATGAGAGAATTTATCGGGAAAAGTTCATTTAAATATTAAACATTATTCTTTTGTAAGCAGGCACCTGCTTATAGTAGTGCATTAAGTATTTTTATTTATTGCCGGTTAGCTATCGCTTCGCATAACTCACGGAAACAAAAATTCTCCTACAAATTTTTGATTTTTTAAAAGATGTAATAAAATTAATGAAAAGGAAAATCCGAAAGAAACGATAAGGGAGAGAAATGTTAAAAGAAGGGTTTTTAAAAGTACTAAACGAGTATCAGGCTGCCGTAAAAGAACCAATCGCAAAACATCCAATAGCCAAATTGTTAAGAAAAGATATACCGGAATATTTATCTGGTCTGATTGAAAACCCCGATGAGTATAAAGTAGAGGGCTCTGCCGGAAAAGGAAGATGGGCAAAATGCCCCTGGGTTGCAACAATAAATATCAATATTACAGAAACGCCAAAAAAGGGATATTATATTACTTATTTATTCAGAGAAAATATGAGTGGAATATATCTTTCATTGATGCAGGGGACAGCAGAAATGAAAGAAATGCACGAGGAACACATAGAAGAAATTTTAAAAAATGGCGCAGCAGCCTACATAAATAAAATTGGCGGCGTGCCTAAAATATTTCCGGAAACAAAAATAGACTTAAAAACAAAATCACATTCCGAGTTAGCATCATTCTACGAAATGGGAAATATTTTTGCAAAGTATTACAATGTCAGAGCATTGCATTCCTGCAAAGAAAAACAATTAATAGAAGAATTCAGGCAGATGATAAAATTGTATGATTTTCTTGTACACAGCAAATCTACTCCAAACTTATTCACCTCCGTAGAAAAACCGGTTAAGGAAGCGCTGCAGGAAACTACCGAACATAAACAAACGCTACTTGAGCGGATAAAAGAATTTATAAAGAAAGCTGCCGGATCTTAAAAAATCGGAAATAAATCATTGACTCTAAGGTGGTGCCGAGAGACGGAGTTGAACCGCCGACACGAGGATTTTCAGTCCACTGCTCTACCAGCTGAGCTATCTCGGCACTTATCTATCATGGTGGGCGAAAGAGGATTCGAACCTCTGACTTCTTGCGTGTAAGGCAAGCGTTCTACCGCTGAACTATCCGCCCTTCATTTTTCAAAGTTGGTACCGGGGGTGGGACTTGAACCCACACGTGTCACCACATACGCCCCTTAAACGTACGCGTCTACCAATTCCGCCACCCCGGCGCTTTACGCCTGATTAAAATACTTTAAATACTGCTAAAAACAGGGAAGTAACTACAAATGCAATAGCAAATATTGTTGCAAGTTTGTTAAGCACTGCGTCTTTTGGGCTCTTTGAATGGAAAACCGTTGCACCGCCGGATATCGCACCCAGCCCTGAACCCTTAGGGCTCATAAACAAAATGGACAGGATTGCTCCCAGTGCAAAAATCAGGTCTAAACTAATCAATACTATAGCTGTTGTCGTCATCATATCCTCACTTTCAGTTCATATTATATGAAATTGCAACTTTATTTCAATAGACAAAGAGAATTTTCAGTCCTTATCCTCTATTACTTCAATTGCAGGAAGAGAGCGCCCCTC
>JAUXIC010000029.1 GCA_030621215.1 Caldisericota bacterium | reverse complement strand
TGTAGGGAAAGATATGGAACAGGAATTTTTTGAAAAGGCAAAACATATTCCTTCAAATATTGATGTCGATACAAGTTCCGATCCTGTTATTAACGGATTCCTTGCACAGATGAAGACCGGAATGCCAATGCCTATTGTATCTGAAATGGGTGCAGCTTGGGATCCAATGCAGACTGCAATTGATTCTGTGTTAGCTGGCGAAGCAACCCCGGAAGAGGCAATTAAAACAGCGGAGGATGGAATTAACGCAAGGATTCAGGAGATGCGAGGCGGTTCATAAAGTAGAAAGTAGATTATTTTAAGAGGGGAGCGTAAAGCTCCCCCTTTTCTAAATGGAGGATGGAATGGTTGATTACTCTGATGTTGCTTTGTGGGAAAGGGTAAGGAGAAACAAGCTGGCCTATAGGTATATACTTCCTGCTGCAATTGTTATGGCAGTTGTCACAGCATACCCTATTATTTATCAATTGTGGATGGCTTTTACAAACTTTTCAATCATACATCTGAGAGATCCTCATCCTGACTTTGTTGGATTAAGAAATTTTATCCGCATACTAAAAAATCAAGTGACGCTTGAGAATTTTAATTTTTGGCGTACCCTTTCGTTTAATGTGATCTGGACATTTGTAAATGTTTTTTTCCATGTCATTATTGGCATTAGCCTTGCTGTAGCCTTAAATACTCCTCGTTTTGCCCTAAAAAGATTTTATAGGTCTTTTCTCATTGTTCCATGGGCAGTGCCTGCTTATATAAGCGCATTAATATGGAGGAATATGTTTGATTCACAGTTTGGTGCAATTAACTTGCTGCTTGCAAAACTAGGGCTTCCTCATAATATTGCCTGGCTGAGTAATCCCAGCGCTCCTATTAAGTTTTTTTCTATTTTACCCTATTCATTTTACGCTTGTCTCATAACAAATGTTTGGCTTGGCATTGCTTTTATGATGGTGGTTGCAAGTGGTGCATTGCAAAGTATTCCAAAAGAAATGTATGAAGCTGCGAAGATTGATGGTGCATCTGAGCGTCAGCAATTTTTACACATTACTCTACCACTAATCCGTTTTGCTATGGCCCCTGCAATTATGCTTGGGATTGTATGGACATTCAATCAATTTAATGTTATATATCTTGTTAGTGGAGGAGGACCTCTCGGTAGAACTGAAATACTTGTTACACAGGCATATAAATTGGTAAATCCAAGCGGATTGTTTGGCATAGCAAGTGCGTTTGGCCTCATTGTTTTCCTGATTCTTTTATCCGTTACACTTTTGACAAACAGGGTTACCAGAGCAACGGAGTCTGTAATATGAAACCAAAAGCAAAGGAAAAATTTAAACATTTGATTTTACACCTGTATGTTATCTTCTGGATTGCTGTTGCACTTTTTCCTCTTCTCTGGATTATCTCAATGGCACTGGACCCAAGAAATATCTCTAAGCCTACGACACTTACTTTAATTCCTCCTGGCGCAACGCTCGATTCATTCAAACAGGTGTTTGCACGACCCTATCAAGGAGCGGATGTTTCTTTTGCGAGACTTTTGTGGAATAGCTTACTTGTTGCAGGAGGGACAGCTATGTTCTCGGTATTCATTGGGGCTTCTGCATCTTATGCGTTTTCGCGGTTTAAATTTCCCGGTAGACAGACAGGCATGATGAGTTTTTTAATAATCTTTATGCTCCCTACAAGTGCTATTCTTGCTCCACTTTTTGTTATCCTTACTGTCTTGCATCTCAGTACTAGTTTGTGGGGGCTTATATTTGCCTATACTTCTTTTACTCTTCCGTTTGCCATATGGAATTTAAAAGGCTATTTTGATACGGTGCCTAAAGAGTTAGAAGAGGCGGCGCTTGTAGATGGATGTGACAGGAATAGTGCATTTTTTAGAATAATACTCCCTCTATCTACTCCTGCCCTTGCCGTAACACTCTTGTTTGGTTTTATGAACGGATGGACAGAATGGATGCTTGCCTGGACATTTCTCTCGCAGCCGAAGAGTTTTACCCTTGCAATGACTTTGTATAATATGGTAGGACAATGGAACACACCATGGTCCAGTTTCGCGGCGTTTTCCATACTTGTTTCTGTGCCGATTCTGATTATCTGGTTCTTGCTGCAAAAGTATATTGTGTCAGGTTTAACGCTTGGTGGAGTTAAAGGATAGAGTTTTACACTGGGAAACAGGGGAAAAAGACGGCATTGGAACTGCACTGTCTGACCGGTCTTATGTTTATTTTACAATAGGAGACGGACATCTCACTGAAACATATTTTCCTTCCCCTGATAATGTCATTTTACACTCCATCAGATTTTTTCTAAACGGGGAATTAGACGAAACTCTTTTCCCGTTTGTTACAGAAATTATTGATGATTTTTCGCCTCTTTACAGAGTAGTGACTAATTTTGAAGTGGGCAAAATCGAGAAAGAAATCGTTGTAAATCCAGATGCGAGCGCACTTTTTATCCGCTATAAATTTTTCCATTTTTCTAATGTGGCAGGGATATTTAAGGTTATTCCTGTTAATCTTTCATATCACAGGATGGTCGGCAAAACATTACTTCTCTTGAAAACTGAGAATGTGTTTATCTTTATTAAAATGGATAAACCTTTTGAAGCGGAGAGGGTAGAAAATTTTTTGCTTCTATACGTTCCTCAGATGAAAAGCGGATGCGATATGATAGTGTCGTTTGGGAAAACTGAAGAAGAAGCTTATGTTGCTTTGAGTGAAACAGATAAGGAAGATTTTGATGCTGTCAAAAGGCATTTTGTTTCCGGCTGGAAGAACTATCTTAGTGGATTTGATTTGTCTCAAAAGAGTGAATTATACAAAAGAAGTCTTATGGTATTAAAATCTATGGAGGACAAGGTTTTTAGAGGAGCAGCTGTTGCTTCTTTGTCAATTCCCTGGGGAAGCAAAGCAATGCTTGATGAAAAAAACGGGTACCATCTTGTTTGGGTAAGAGATCTATTCTTTACTGCACTTGCAATGTATCTTGCTGGTGATAGTGGTTTTGCAAACAGTGCTCTCGAATATATGGTGAATATCTTAATGAGGGATGATGGAAGTTTTAAACAAAATGCAACGATATCAGGCGAGGAACGGTGGAACACTACGCAGATGGACCAGATATCTTTTCCCATTATTTTAGCAAACAAGCTTGGAAGAGGCGACCTTACAGGAGCGCTTGAAAAATCTGCGGATTATATTGTTGAAAATGGCCCCTGGAGCGAGCAGGAGAGATGGGAAGAAATTGCAGGATATTCTCCATATGCGATGAGTCTTGAGGCCCGGGCATTAAGTGCTTATTCAGATATGAGAAGAAGAGCGGGACTTCCGGGTAAGATATATGAAAACAAGGCAGAAGAATTTACTAAACTTATCCCTGAATATTGTTATGCAAGAAACGGTATTTTTCTTCCCTACAATTATTTTGTCCGTATCTCCTCTGGCGATCCAAATACGGAGAAGAAAAAAATGTTTTTAAAAGGTGAATATTTTTCTCCCAAAGAGATGATTTCGGCAGATTTTTTGTACCTTGTTTTCACGGGGCTTTATGATGCGAAACATCCTTTTATGCAAAATAGCGTTGAAGCAGTTGACAGTTTGTTAAAGGTTGACACCGGTAAAGGTGTTTCATTTTATAGGTACAATGGAGATGTATATGGTTTTGATAATTCGTCACATCCGGAAGGCAAATTATGGGTGCTTCTTGCTGCTGAGAGAGGTATTTTCGAGCTGATGAAAGGAAATGGTGCAAGAAAGTACCTTACTGCAATAGAGCAGTTTGCAACTCCTACATACCTACTTTCCGAGCAGGTATTTGAGGACGGTATGCCGACAGAGTCAGCTATGCCTCTTGCCTGGAGCCATGCATCTTACATTATCCTTTATGAGCTTTTAAACAACCCTTCTTTGCTTTTAGGAACACGCTCTCTACTCTAAAATTTTTTGCCTGTTTATTTTATCCTGTTTTTTAGCGTCCCTATTTTTTCTATATAGCACTCAATTACATCGCCTTTTTTAACTGGTGCGATACCCGATACTGTACCTGTTGAGATGATATCTCCGGGATAAAGGGTTAGGTACTGGGAAATGTAATAAATGAGATAATTAATCTTAAAAATCATATCTTCGGTGTTTCCTTTTTGACGCACTTTTCCATTTACACTGAGCCCAATGCTCAGCTTATGCGGATTTCTAATTTCATCTTTTGTCACAATGTACGGCCCTATTGGCATTGCTGTGTCAAAGTTTTTTGATCTAAACCATGGCTGTCCTTTTTTCATATCGCTATATTCCATTTCTCTTTCTGTGATGTCATTTGCAATCGTATAGCCAAATACATATTCCATTGCATTTTTTATCGGGATATTTTTGCCTGTTTTACCTATAACTACGGCAAGTTCTACTTCAGGGTCTATTCTTTTTGCAGAAGCTGGGTAGATAATCGGGTTCCCATTTGCTACTGTGCAATCTGCAAATTTGCCAAAAAGAATTGGCGCTTCCGGGATGCTGCTTCCTGTTTCTTTTGCATGCGCAGAATAGTTTTTGCCAAGGCATATGATTTTACTTTCTCTTCCCACTGGTGTGCCAGGCTCTGGTTTTTTACAGAGAAAATTGGAAGAAATTTATTCCCAAATGTTTTTTCTCCTACTTTTATCATTTTTTTAACTTTTTCCCATTTTTGAATTAGTTCAACAACGCTCCAGATGGCGGGAAATTCTTCTTTTCCGAGATTGCTCAGCGTATCTGATAAAAGCGCAATGTCAATGATGTATTCTTTGTAAATGATTCCTGCTTTTTCAATTTTTTCTTCCTTAAATGTACAGATTTTCATTTTGCCTCCCCTTGTTTTGCCTATATTTTAAAGCCCTTGTTATAAAAAGCAAGAAATTAGAAATTGTTTTTTAATGCCTGGTTTGATTTTTTGTAAAAATAAATTAATCTATAGCAAAAGGAAACATATGCAGAGGGACACCACTTTAAATTGTTTTATGACTTCTGTTTTGGAATTGGAATAGCAGGAAAACGTTACACATGGAGGATTGAAAAAATGAGAAAGTATATCTTTGTTACAGGTGGAGTAATGTCTTCTCTTGGAAAAGGGATTACCTCTGCATCTCTGGGAAGAATTCTAAAAAGCGAGGGTTATAAAGTTACGATTTTAAAATTTGATCCTTATCTAAATATCGATGCAGGTTCACAAAATCCCTTTCAGCATGGGGAAGTGTTTGTTACTGGAGATGGAGCAGAAACAGATTTAGACCTTGGCCACTATGAGAGGTTTCTGGATGAGGATCTCTTCCAGGAAAATAATGTAACAAGCGGACGAGTATATCAAACTGTCATTCAAAAAGAAAGAAAAGGCGACTATTTGGGCTCAACTGTGCAAATTATTCCGCATATAACAGAAGAGATCAAGAAAAGAATAAGGGTTGTATCTGAGAATTCGGATAAAGAGATAACAATCGTTGAAGTCGGAGGAACAGTTGGAGACATAGAAAGCTTGCCATTTCTTGAATCAATAAGAGAATTTAAAATGGAAGAAGGCGAAGGAAATGTTGCTTTTGTCCATCTCACTTATATTCCTTACCTTAAAACGACAGGCGAACTTAAAACAAAGCCTACACAGCACAGCGTAGGCGAGCTCAGGAAAATAGGCATTCAGCCCGATGTCATTATTGCAAGAGGTGAAAAGGATATAGGTAAGGAAGAGAAAAGGAAAATTGCACTCTTTACAAATGTACGTGAGGAGAATATCTTTTCTTTAAGCAATGCCGATTTGATTTATAAGGTTCCCTTAATTCTTGAAGAAGGTGGTATAAGCTGCACACTCTCAAGAATTTTGAATCTCAGGGAAAGAGAACCAAAACTTTCTGACTGGCAGGGGATGATAAAAAAAGGGATAGAGAGAAAGGGGACAGTAAAGCTTGCTATCGTCGGAAAATATATCAAATTACAAGATGCTTATCTTTCATTAAATGAAGCAATCAGACACAGTTCTTTTGAGGCAGGCGTAAATGTTGATATACAATGGATTGAATCAGAACTTTTGGAAAATTCAACTGCTTCCTTAAAAGGAGTTAATGGCATTCTTGTCCCGGGTGGTTTTGGAAAGAGAGGCATTGAAGGGATGATTATTGCTGCCAGATTTGCGAGAGAAAATAAAATACCACATTTTGGTATCTGCCTGGGTATGCAAATTACTGTAATTGAATTTGCAAGAAATGTTTTGAAATGGAAAGACGCTCACAGCGCGGAATTTATGCCTCAAACCACGCATCCCGTGATTGACCTTATGGAGGAACAAAAAAACATCACAGATAAAGGCGGCACAATGAGATTGGGTGCGTATAAGTGCGATCTGATGAAAAAATCAGCAGTACGCAAATTTTATGGTGATAAACCGCATGTGTTTGAAAGACACAGGCATAGATATGAATTAAACAATAATTACCGGGAACAAATTGAAGCTAAGGGATTAAAAGTAGTTGGGGAGTATACTGAAAAGCATCTTGGGGAGATTGTTGAGCTCCGTGAGCACCCGTTTTTTGTCGGCGTTCAGTTTCATCCCGAATTTAAATCCCGCCCACTCTCGCCTCATCCCTTATTTACAGCCTTTGTCCGCGCTATGAAAAGCAGTTGAAAACATTTACTTAACAGCAAGATAATAAAAAATAAAATGCAAAAAGAGGGAGAAATGGGCGAAGGGTAAGGTAAAATTTTTGATAAAACGTTGAAGGTGGATGCAAACAGTATTTAAACTTGGTAATGTGCAAGGATAATTTTGAATGATTGATGCATTATATAAAGGGAGTGAATATTTATGTCATTGATCCAATTTAATAGAGTGTATTTTCAATATGATTCGTCATCTACGCTAGTCTTTAATAATTTGTCTATATCAATAGATACTGCGTGGAAAACAGGTATTGTTGGGAGAAATGGGGAAGGCAAAACTACGTTTCTTAATTTAGTAATGAGAAAAATTGTTCCAACAAAAGGGAAAGTTAATATCCCGATGAAAACTGAGTATTTTCCTTATGAACCAAAACGAACAGTAAAAGCTACATTAAATGTAATAAAAGATAATATAGCTCCATTTTATCAATGGGAAGAACAAATGAGGCAGCTGTTGAACAACAGTAATGCAAGTAGTTTAGAAAGATATGGGGAAATATTGGAAAAATATCAGGATGCAGGTGGATACGAAATTGATGCACTAATTGAAAAAGAGATGAATATGATGAAAATGAATTCAGAGTTGTTAAACCGTGATTTTAACACTCTGAGCGAGGGAGAAAGAACACGTGTATTAATTGTCTCATTGTTTTTGAAAAGAGAATATTTTTTATTAATTGATGAACCGACAAATCACCTTGATTTAGAAGGAAGGAAATTATTAGGCGAGTACCTTGTTCAAAAGAGCGGGTTTATTCTAGTTACACACGATAGATATCTTTTAGATATATGTGTAAACCATATTTTATTTATCAATAAAAACAATATTTATATTGAAAAAGGTAATTTTTCCTCCTGGAAACATAACAGGGATATTAGAAAAGAGTTTGAAAAACGAAAAAGAAAGAATTTGCAAAAAGAAATAAAATTTTTAAAAATTGCAGCGACAAAGAGGAGAAACTGGGCAAACAATAGAGAAGCGGACAAAAAAGCAAAGACTGACCAAAAGGAGAGGGTTGATAAAGGTTTTGTTGGGCATAGAGCGGCAAAATCTATGAAACGAGCACTAAATATGGAAAAGAGAACAGAAACAAAAATTGAGGAAAGAAAATATCTTCTCAATGATTTTGATAAAGAAAGAAGGTTAAAGTTAGCTATCAGCACTGACTCACCTCAAAACATTTTAAGATTAGATCATATCTTTGTTAGCATAAAGGGCAAAACAATTATTAAAGATTTTTCACTTGTGATGGGAAGAGGTGATAGGATTGCTATTGTTGGTAAAAATGGGAGTGGTAAGACAACTTTGTTAAATACTATTTCAGGTGGAGTTGAGATTCAGCAAGGGAAGATTTATAAGCCCGAGCGTTTAATAATTACAAGAGCCTATCAAAATCCACTATGGAATAATGGGATACTGCGAGAGCATTTAATTGAATGTGACATGGATGAAACGAGGTTTCGCAATATTCTAGGAAGTCTTGGTGTATCAGGCGAAGTATTTGACAGACCACTTGGAACATTCAGTGAAGGCGAGAGAAAGAAAGTAGATTTATGTCGTTCGTTTTTAACAGCTTCTGATTTACTTTTGTGGGATGAGCCCTTGAATTACATCGATTTAATTACCAGAGAGCAGCTGGAAGATGTTATTTTGCAATATAAACCTACTTTATTGTTTGTCGAACATGATAAGCATTTTGTAGATAGAATTGCAACAAAAATAGTGTATTTATAACGCGAAACAGGGGAGTAAAGAGTACACTTTTGATTGCATTTAATAGAAATGAAATCGATTTTGTGGGTATTCACTATTTTTTTGCTATTCACAAAATGAAAAATGCGTTATAATATTTAAAGAGGAAGAAAAATGCTGGGGGTGGAAGTATGGAAAAAGCACTTCTTATTGTAGATATGCTGAATGATTTTGTGGAAGATAAAGGGGCGCTTAAGGTGGAAGGCGCAAAAGAAATAGTTCCTTTTATCAATGATTTACGTATGGAATTTAAGAAGAATGGATTTCCTGTCATATATATTTGTGATTCACATTTGGAGAATGATCCAGAATTTGAATTATGGCCTTCTCATTGTGTTGAAGGCACAAAAGGTGCAAAAGTTGTCGGAGAACTAAAGCCTGACGCAAATGACTATGTAATTAAGAAGAAGAGTTACTCTGGTTTTTATGGGACCACTCTTCATACTTTATTAAAAATACTTGAAGTAAATACTCTTTATATCACGGGAGTAGCGATGAATATATGCGTTCATTATACGGCAGCAGACGGAGTAATGCGCGGATATAAAGTTGTTGTCCCGGTTAAATGTGTCGCAGGGCTTACAAAAGAAGATGAAGAGTATATGAAAAAGCAGTTTAGAGATGTTTTTAAAATAAAGTTTGTATAAGGGGGCATTTATGAAAAGCAAAGAAGGAATCTTGAAGATGGTTAAAAAGGCAGGCAAGGAGGGGGTGAGTATTTTTACGCTTGCTGGAACAAAGAGTGCGAGAAATGCAAATTATATTTTAACAAAACAATTTTTAGAAGATCTTATAAGCGAGGGGAAAGTTGAGAAAAGCAGTAGTGGTAAATTTATTGTTTCTGGCATCATGAAGGGTAGAAGAGCATCCGATTATGCAACACGGGCTGAAATAGAAAAAAGCACAAAGAAGATTTACCAGGGTATTGTAGATTTAAATGAAAAAATAGACAAGGTTTTTGAATACATAGACGAAGTGTTTCTTAGTGTCCAAAAGGGCAAATCTGAGAGTTTTCCCACAGAGAAAGATATGCTTATTGCGTATGATAATGTCAATATGAATGAAGGTATGGATGATTTTGTGCCAATCTCTTGTTTTAAGAAAGAATTAAAAAAGATGGGATTTTTATTTGCAGGTAAAGATTTAGATGCAAAACTTTCAGAAATGAATAAAAGAAAAATTATACACCTTAGTATGCTAGGCAGTTCTAAAAAATTGAAAAATAAGAAAAAAGGCAAATTGCCCTGTATAACATGGTTTAAACGGAAGTGAGTTTCTGCATTGACTCATCAGAATAAGGCCAGGCTTAACAACCGATTTTTTAGCTTCCTAGGGCTATTGTCATTTTATTGCAATTTACCAAAGTTCTTATAATATAATTATATGAATGAATATGTAATACACTCCTGGCAGGAGATAATGGAAGTTTTATACAATCAATCAAGGGCGCTTAAGAGTATCGGGCGTTTTCGGTCTGATTATGTGTATAGAGGTCTTTCAGACGAGAAATATATTTTAGATACAGTGCTTATGAGGTTAGGTGGGAGATATTGGCAGTTGGAACCTCATCTTATAAAGAATTTCATCAAATACAGTGGAATAGATTCTTCTCAACATTCTATTCTGACGTGGTTTTCTGTTGCAAGGCATCACGGTCTTCCCACGCGTCTTTTAGATTGGACATATTCGCCGCTTGTTGCAATGCATTTTGCAACCCAGGAGATTAATAGGTATGACAAAGATGGCGTAATTTGGTGTGTTGATTATATAAAAATGCATGAATTGCTTCCGGTCAGATTTCAAAAACTGCTCAGGGAAGAAAATGCAGATATTTTTACTACGGAAATGCTTCAAAGGGCATATCCTACAATAGAAGATTTATTGAAAGCCGATGAAAATTTAGCTTTGTTTTTTGAACCTCCGTCAATGGATCAGCGTATTGTCAACCAGTTTGCGCTGCACTCAATTACATCTTCTGCTAAGTTGCGTATGGTAGACGTAATTAGCAAACATCCGGAGATTTATAAAAGAATAATCATACCTAAAGAAATAAAATGGGAAATAAGAGATAAACTTGATCAGTCAAATATTCAGGAAAGGGTACTGTTTCCCGGGCTTGATGGCCTCAGTATGTGGCTCACTCGTTATTATCAGTCTAAAAATTGTCCACCGGAGAAATAGAGCTTTTAACCATTTCGTGTAAAATTCCATTTTTTACATAATTTGTTCCTTGATTTTTTAAATTAAATGAAGATAAAGATGATATAATGAGCGTATGACAACAAAGATTTTTAATCAAGCAGGTTGAATAAAAAACGTGACACCCAATTTATTATCTCGTCGGTATATTTCCACGGAGCATGCCCTTCATCTTCTATTGGATGGAGTTCGTATGTTATTCCAAGCATTTTCAGTTTATCTGAAAGCTCTATGCTGTACTGGTATGGAACTATATGATCATTTGTTCCGTGTATAATAATTGTTGGAGGAAAGCGGGAAGTGATGTTGCTGTTATCGTATAATGCACCCCAGAGGTTAATAACTGCAAAAATTTTATTCATGAACTGGTTTTCTTTATAGGCAGCGTAGAGTGCAGTAATACCGCCAGCAGATGAGCCCCCTATTATGATTTGGGAAATATTAATTCTGTATTTTGAATCATTACTTTTAAGATAATCGAGCGCACTTACCGTATCTGCTACTGCGTCTGCTATTGTGTCCTCTATATCTATCATTGGTGTTTTTCTTAACCTGTAGTTGATGGATACGGCAATGTATCCCCTTTTTGCAAACGCTTTGCATAATTGAACCATTCCTTTATCTTTTTTGTCACCTTCTTTAAATCCCCCACCGTGAACCCACACGATTAGAGGTCTTGTGCTGGACAAGTCTTTTAGCGGCTGGTAAATGTCGAGTTTTAGCGGTTCTTCTTTCCCTTCCTCATTTTTTGCTGTAGCGTAAACAATGTCGTTTTCTATTTCTATTTTATTAAATACGGGATCAAGGAACATTACTTTGTCACCTTTTTTGCATCCGCAAAAGGTAACTGCAATTAAAATAATCAATAAGGCACTGAGGAAATTTTTTTTGCTCATATGTCACCTACCGTATTATAATTACAGGTAAGAATTGGGCAAGTGCACTTATTTCGTTAAAAATTTAGGTACATTACAGTGGTATATGTGATTTATAGGCAATTACTGCAAGAATGGATTAAACATTTTTTCTTCTCTAATTGTGCTGTTTTCCATGTGTCCGGGGAGGATAATAAAATTGTCAGGGAATATCAGGATTTTTTCTTTAATTGAATTTACCATTTCATTAAATGCATTTTTGTGCTCTCTTGCTACACCTACTGTCCCGGCGAATAGCGTATCTCCTGTAAATATAAAACCATCACCTGTAAGCGAGATACTTCCCTTTGTATGCCCCGGCGTGTGCGCTACTGCAAGGGAGCACTCACCAAAATTAATTGTTTCTTTGTCTTCTACTTCTCTATCGCAATCAGGTGAAGTAATATTCAAACCAAATTGTTTTGAACCATTTTTTTCGGAGGAAGTAAGTTTTTCCCTGTCCTCTTTATGTATTAATATTTTTGCATCAGGAAAAGATTTTTTTAAAACATTGTTTCCACTAATGTGGTCGAAGTGTCCATGCGTGTTGACAATAAAACAAAGTTTTCCATTAAGCGATTTTATAAAATTTATGAGCTCGCTTTCTTCTTCTTTTAATGTGCCTGGGTCAATCACTATGATATCATTACCGTTTTTTACTACATAGCAGTTCGTTTTAATTGGGCCAAATGTAAATTTATTGATAACTGTTTTGTTAATTTCTAATTTTTTATCTAGCACAGTATAATTATACTGAAAAAACAAAAATTGTTATAAGGAGGTTTTAAAATTTCGTGGCAAATATTTATTACCTCTCCAAATTAGGGGTATTTGGCATCTATATATCTCTTACAGTAGGGCTTTCTGTAATTGTAACAGCTGGGTTTATTCTTACCCAGACGCCCGTCATAAGAGTTCTATTTAATTTGGAAGATTCTTTGCGAAAGCAGATTATATTGGGTGCTTTCTTTGGGGGTGTTTCTATTTTAGGGACTTATCTTGGAACTGATGTAAATGGTGCGATAGTAAATATATGGTTGGACTTATGACAACCATTATGGGTGTATTTATTGTAAGTTTTGCAGGTACCTCACTTGATACTGCAACGCGTGCACAAAGGTACGTATTCCAGGAATGGGGCAAAGACCTCAAATGGAATTGGATGGAGAATAAATGGATTGCTACATTCTTAGCAGTTTTCACTGCATATCTACTTACTCTTGCATCACCGGGCGGAAAAGGCGCATTGGTACTCTGGCCTTTGTTTGGCACAGTGAACCAGCTGCTTGCAGGGCTTGTGCTGCTTGCTGCAACAGTATATCTTATAAGAAAGAAATTACCTTCTTGTGTTACTGCTATTCCGATGGTCTTTATGGTCATTATGACTGCCTGGGCAATGCTGTTGAACATTAAAAACTTTAGTGCAACGCGCAATATTTTGTTGCTTGTTATCGGTATTATTGTATTTGTCCTTATGGTATGGCTTGTTATCGAGGCAATTATTGCTATAGGAAATGCACGTGCAGGTAAGGGAGAAAAAGAGGTAAAAGAACTCGGATAATCCCTATTTTTGATTGTAGTACGCAAAGGCTCGCCATATGGCGAGCCTTTTTATGTTTTGCTGTTTTACTTGGGTTTCTACAAACTAATAAATTTTAAAAATTTTAACATATATCCTTTGAAAATCTTCTTTCTCCAAATTCGTTTAGGTCAAATACTTCAACCTTATCCTTTTCTTTCAATTTAGCAATTTCTTTTTTAAAGTTCGTTGTTTTAATTTCCTTAAGTCCGGCTTTTTCTATAAGTTCTTGGACGGCAGGATGGAGTGGCTCGATATGCAAAAGGTATATTTCTGCATATCTTCCACTTTTTTCTTCCACGTATTTTACTACGCTTCTTACATCTACTCTTCCTATTTGCCTCCTGAAACCTATAAAAAGCATTTTAGTCACCTCCTCAATGACATTTTTTATTAAAGCTTGCTCTTTATATATTTTATGAAATCGGACAAAAGGCGCAACATAAATTAAATCTATGATAAGAATAATTTTTTTACTTATTTTTTTATCAGAGTGATTACAAAATTTAATTTTTGTAAAAATTTTCAAAAAATTATGTAAATATAATAGATACTGTTCTATGCTAAATATTTTAGATGAATTTGTGGTTTTGTAGGTTTTTTGTTTCTTGACAAGTTAAAAAACTCAGGTAAACTGATCTCAAAATGTTTGTTGGGGGAAGACCTTGACGCTTAGGTTGTTATTAGTGTTGGCTGCCTTAATCTAAGCTGAGTCACTGGCAAAACCGGTCCTTCTTTTATAAAAAAAGGAGGAAAATATGAAAATCAAAAATGGGTGGTTATTTACCCTGTCACTTTTTTTATTAGTTTTTTTACTTGTCTTTAACCTTGGTTTTGTAGGGTTATCGAAAGTTCATGCAGTTAGTGTTGTCGCATATGACCTGACTACCGATAACTCAAACATATCATATACTATCAATGGCGCTATTTGGGAAAGGTTCCAGCCAGCCACATCAGCTGGCAGTGGTGTTTTTAACACATTCCTTCGTATTCAAAATAGTGGCACCGAAAGGGGTTATAATACTGATCATAGGCCTGTTCAATTTGATGAAAATTCGTCCGCAGTCTTTACTCACAATATCCTTCTCGGGGATGTACCACAGGTTGTGTTTGGAGGAGTTGTTTATCGCGAATTCCAGCTGGATATCAACGAGAATGGTTCTGACCCGGATTGGTATATAAGCCTTGACGAATTCCAGATCTGGACCACTGGCGACCCGAACTTATCGGGCTACGACGAGGGAACTCACTCTTTTGGCTCTGTAGCTACACTAGTCTATGATATCGGCGAAAATACTATAAAAATGGACTACAGAGCTAACAAGGGTAGTGGTAAACGTGACTACAGGGTTCTTATTCCACAGTCAATGTTTGATGGTAAGAGCGGGGATTATGTTGTGCTTTTTGCACGTCACGGTGATATTTGGCCATCCGACGCCGGTTTTGAAGAGTGGGGTGTAAGAAACGGATATTCCATCTCCGGTATGAAGTTTAAT
>JAUXIC010000057.1 GCA_030621215.1 Caldisericota bacterium | reverse complement strand
GCTGTTTTCTCAATTTTCCCTGTTAATTCCTTTATCTCTTTCTCTTCTTTCCCCATCTCCTTATGAAGAGACAAAAGATGCTTTTCTCCCTCTTCTTTACGCGCTTTTGCCTCCCTGAGGTCTAGAAAAAGCGTCCGGTAATCTTGCAGGGTTTTCTTCTCTTTCTTGCATTCATCAAACATTTTTTCGCTGAATCCGATACTTTTTATAAATTTCTCCAGTTTCAGAATCTCTTTTTTTTCTTTCAACAGAAACTCAGGATCTTCAAGTATTCGCTTTACATCTTCCATTTCGCATAGCCGCTTTTCACTCTGTGCCTTCACTGCATCAATATTTTTTTCAATTGCTTCTATTTTATTCTGGGAAACAGCCTGCCCGGACTGAACGTTGCGCAAAAGATCATTTAACTGCTGTTTCTTCTCTTCCTTTTTTTTCAGTGCATCTTCAATGGCTTTTGTCTTCTCCTCAATGCCATCCAGGTTTGCCACCAGTACTTTAAATTTATTCAAAGCGTCCATTTCCACATCAGACATTACGCACCTTTTAAGAGCGATATTTTTCTCCCTGAGTTGTGCAAGCATTGCTTCCCGCTGCATTTCTTTTGCTAATTTCACTGTTTTTAACGAATGCATCTCTTGCGTGTATTTCCCAAGCTTCTCTGTTAACTCTACAAGTATTTTTCCATCAAATGCAGTTTGAATGGATTCTATTTCTCCATTCAGTTTCGAAAGAGCCAGATTTTTTTTGTGAAGCAAATTTTCACTTTCAGCAATCTCCTTGGCGTATTTCAGCTCTATCTCTTCTCTGTGTTCATCAGTGAGAGGAGATCCGCAGAGAGGGCAGTTTTTCGTTTCTTCCGAAATAAAACGAAATTTCTCACGAAGTGTAAAAAGATTAGATTCCATCATTTTAATTTCGCTTAAGAAAAACGTTTTTCTTTTTATAAGCTCCCTTTTCTTATTCTCCCTCTCCCCTTTTTCCTTCTCAGCACGCCTGATTCCGGCTTCTATTCTGCCAATTTCTTTTTTAATAGTTTCCAATGCAATCTTCTTTAGTTCACCCTCAATATCTTTAATTTCCTTTTCTAACTTTCCCTTCTCCCTGCTAAGCACAGCTAAACGTTCCTCTTTTCTCCGCTTCAGTTCTCCTATGTTATTTTTTGCTTTTTCCTTTTCCTGACATGAATTGCGTAAAGTTTTCAATTCTTCTCTTGCCAAAAAAATGCTTTTCTCGCTTTCTTTTTCCCGGACTTCTGAATCTCTCTTGCTTTTAAGCAATTTTTCGTTTTTTTCTTTTTCATCGTGCAGCTCGTTAACAAAATTCTTGAAAGAATCTTGATTTTCTTTAATTCTCTCTTTTAAATCAGTTTGCTCACGCACTTTTAGTGCCGTCTCTCTTTCTACTGTACTTTTAAGCAGTTCCTTTTTTATTTCAACTTGCGAAATCTTATTCTTCTTCTCCAGAAGCTCATTATATAAATTTTCATTTTCAACATATGCATTATGGCCGTTTATTATTTCTTCTTTTCTTTTTAGCGTTTCTTCTATCCGTAAAAGCTTTTCCTTTTCTTTTTCGACTTCATCTTTCTTTTGAAGCACGTCTCTCTCATGCTTTTCTTTTTCTCTTAAAAAATGCCCGGTCAATTGTTTAAGCTGATTCCATTTATCCGACTGCTTCCGAGCGCTTTCGTATTTCTCCTCTGTTTTTTCTTTTCTTTCCTTTAAAGATGCAACTTGCTTCTGCTTTTCCGCAAGAGACTTCTCTATTTCCCTGCTATCATCTATCAGTTTTCTAGTATTCTTTATGCTTATTTTAAGAGCGTCTTTTAATGCTTTAATCTCTCTTCTTTCATCCAGCGCTCTTTCGCGTGCATATTCATAAATATCAAGGCTCAGCATCTCCCGGACAATTTCCATCTTCTCTGACGGTTTTTTAGCAGTAAAAAAATCAGATTTTCCCTGTAAAATAAAAGAGGAGGTAACAAATGCGTCATAGTTCATTCCGATAATTTTTAGAATTTTTTCATCCGTTTCCCTTATCTTATTCTCAGAAATATTTACAAACTCACCGTCTTTTTCAGCTTCCAATAAAATATCCGATTTGCTGTTTATCTTATCGTATGTTCTTGTAATTCTGTATCTGTCGCCATTTTGTATCAGTTGAAATATTACTTTCAGGTCATTTTTCCCAGAAGACACAATATCTTCCAGTCCTTTCTTGTTCCCTTCAACCCCTCTGGCCCTGCTAAACAGAGCAAATGTAACAGCATCAAGAATAGCAGACTTCCCCTGTCCGTTTTCGCCGGACAGAAGTGCAATATGAAAATTTGTAAAATCAAGTTTTTGTTCTGTTGTATAACTTAAAAATCCTCTAACCGTAAGAATCTCCGGGATCATTGCCTATTCTTCTTTCAGAAAAGAAATCGCTCTTTTAAAAATTTCCTCTCCATGCTTTTTTACAAATACATTATCCTGTCGTTCAATATATTTTCCCACCGCTTCTTCCGGAGAAATGCTAAGACTCATATTGCTTCTCACAATATTATTTTGCACGGCACGCCTGTCTTCCATCCCTGCAAATATTTTTGCTTCTTTTTTTACTCTGTCTGCCAGTTTTTTGAATAATTTCTCATTCTGCAAATCGCCTGAAAGAATTATTCTCACAATGCTTTCCTTTGCCCTGCCCCATTGTACAGTATTGATATCTCCGTCATTTTTTATTCTTATCGTATAAAATTTACGGGCAAAAGGGTTTTCGACAAATATGAAAGATGTTTTTCCCATATTCTCCGGAATCTCTACATCAAAAAATCCTTTCTTATCGGCTTCCTCTCCAAAATTTATTCTGTCCAGAGAACCGGGATACACAACAGGATGTCCAAATTTTTTTGTAGAGATAATCTGCATTTTGTGGAAATGCCCCATTGCAATATAAGAAAATTCCTTTCTATCAAGCTGTTCAGTAGATACGGGGACATCTGTTGCAAAATAAGTGTATTTTTCCTCTCCCACTTCGCCCTCGGATAAAGGGAGATGAGCTACAAGTACAGTAGGAAACTTCCGGTCAATTTTTTCCAAAAAATAATCAATGCCGCCAAAAATCTTTTCGTTCATTATATGCCCAATTTCTTTCTCGCTTTTCTCTCTATACTCGTCCCTTGCAAGAAGATTACGCTTAAAAGGATATGGGACAGTTATAATATTTAAAGAGTCCAGCCTGTAATATCCAATCTTTTTAGCAATAACAACACCTTCAATTTCAAGTTCATCATAAAGATCAAGATGAATATCTCTCCTTGGGTTTGGGGCCCCTTCATGATTCCCGGTAATAATAAACACCTTCACCCCGTTTTGCACAAGTTCTTTTACAATATGAGCAAACCCGCGCTGGATAAAAGCCGGAGGATCTCGTCTGTCAAATATATCGCCGGCAATAATAAAAAGCTTTATGCCTTTTTCTACTGCGTATTGCACAGCAAACTGAAGCGAGAGAAACGGAGTAAAATCATTTTCCCTTTCATAGGGCCTGAAACCGAGATGTAAATCAGCTATATGTATAAATCTCATCTCACGTGATAACCACCATCGATAAATATTGCGTCTCCAGTGATGTAAGATGCGCTGTCCGAAAGAAGAAAAACGATGAGTTTTGCAACCTCTTCTGCTGTTCCTGGTCTTCCTAAAGGTACTCTTTCCAAAAACTTATGCCTCTCTTCAGCAAATGCCTCAGAAAAAAAATCATCGGTCATCTGCGTTTTAATAAGTCCCGGAATCACAGCATTGACCCGTATCTTTTTATCTCCCAGTTCCGAAGCAAGTGCTCTTACAAGCCCTATAACAGCTGCCTTGGAAAGCGCATACCCGGAAGATGGCGGATTTATTGCTCCAAAAAATGCATCAATTGAAGAAACGAAAACAACACTCCCCTCTTTCATAAAGGCGAGTATTTTTTGTAACAGTTCAAAGCCGGATTCAACATTGACCAGTTCCATTTCCCTCAACTCATGCATTTTAAATGTTTCAAAGGACTCTGTGTATATCACGCCTGCACAGTGCACAAAACCATCAATGCAACATGAAAATTGCCTGATTTTATCGACAAGATTCTCAACATTGCCGCTATCTGAAAAATCATGCTGGATAGTTTTTATATTTTTATGAAACAAAGCCGTGCTTTCCAAATGCGATTTCGTCCTTCCAATAGAAATCACAGTAGCGCCCTTCTCTGCAAGCAAAAGGGAGGAGGCCTTTCCGATACCGGAAGAGCCTCCTGTAATAATATATGTTTTCCCTTTAAAATATTCTATATTGCTCACTTTTTAATATTTGGTATCATGCAAAGAAACACAACTTTTTCAGTTCCAACATTTTCGTAAGCGTGAGGTACATCGGGCTCAACATAAAGAGAAACTCCTTCGTCCACAATTTTTTCCTCGCTACCTACTATAACTTTGCATTTGCCTTTAAGTAAATAGATTTCATGCTCCCAGGAATGGTCATGCAAAGGTATTACAGCACCTGGATTTATTTCGAAATGACGCATAAAAAAATTTTCAGCTCCCTCTTCTCTTGCTATAAGCCATCTTATTGTAACTCCTTCTAACACTTCCCCGTCCATTTCAACGGGTTTTCCTTCCATTTTAGATGGATTGGTTATCTTCATCATTTCTCTCCCAGAAATTCCTTTGCAATTTCTGCGCCTTTTTTAAGCGCTTTTTCATTAACCGGAATAAATTTCTCTTTATTTCCCTTGAGGAATGACTTCATCGCTTTTTTTACAATATCAAGAGAAACAGGTTTTTCAATAGTTATATACACACCAAGAAGAATCATATTCACAACTTTTTCATTGCCAAGTTCTTTTGCAATAGTTTGAGCGTCAACTTCAATTACTCTCAGATCATTCCGTTTGACTTCTCTTGGAATAAGCGATTTATTTAAAACCAGCAATCCGTTTTTTTTCATCATAGGTTCAAACTTGTCAAGAGAAGGAAGATTCAGGATAACAGCTGCCTCAGGATACGAAATAATTGGAGATGCGATGGGCTCATCTGAAATAATCACGTCACAATTTGCAGTCCCGCCCCGCATCTCAGGACCATATGAAGGAAGAAATGTGACATATTTATTTTCTTCTTTGCCTGCTTCAGCAAGAAGCTCTCCTGCCAGCATAACACCCTGGCCGCCAAATCCAGCAATAATTACCTTTTTTTCCATATCACTCCACCCTTTCAGCAACCTTGAACTCCCCAATTGGGAATACAGGGAGTACCTCTTTCCTTATTCTTTCCATTGATGCTACCGATGTCATTTTCCAGTTTGTAGGACAGGAAGAAATCATCTCAACAAGAGAAAATCCTATGCCGTTTACCTGGGTATTAAATGCTTTTCTCAAAAACTTCTTTGCCTGAATAATGTGCTGGGGACTGTCTAATGATGCCCGTGCAATGTAAGCAGTAGCTTCCAGTGTTGCAAGCATTTCAGGAACATGCATTGGAAACCCGGTAAGTTTTGCATCTCTTCCATAAGGAGAAGTTGTTGTCTTCTGTCCTATTAAAGTCGTAGGCGCCATCTGCCCGCCGGTCATTCCGTAGTTCCCGTTGTTTATATGTACAACGGTTATTTTTTCCCCCCTCGCTGCCGCATGAACAGTTTCAGCGATGCCAATTGAAGCAAGGTCCCCGTCACCCTGATATGTCATTACAAAGGACTCCGGGTGAGTTCGTTTCATACCTGTTGCCATTGCACAAGCTCTCCCGTGAGCAGCTTCCACTGCATCAGTGCCAATAAAGTAGTACCCAAATACAGCGCAACCAACAGGCCATACAATAACAGTTTTCTCTGTAAGATGCATTTCTTCAAGGAGTTCCGCAACAAGCCTGTGTGCAATGCCGTGAGGGCAGCCGGGACAATATGTAGTAGGCCTATCCGTAATTGGCTCCGGCATCTTATATACTGTTTTCATTATCTGCCTCCTTTCATATGCTTTTTAAACTCCGCATATATGTCTTCAGCACTGGGAACAACACCACCAAGCCTGC
>JAUXIC010000024.1 GCA_030621215.1 Caldisericota bacterium | reverse complement strand
GACTGCAAGCCACTCCATCCTGCCTGAGAATAAAACTTATTGCCACTGGACAGCACATAGTTTGTGTCGATGGGGCTGGATGGAGACGGCCCGGCACCTTCTTCAATAAAAATATCGTGCCAGGCGCCTTTTTCACTATTTATATTCCATGTATAAAGAAGAAGTTTTATTTCCACAAGCGAAGGTTTAGCGGGAAGAGAATAAGAAACAAGTATGTGTAAATTATCGCCATCGTTGTAAACGGCAACCGGATGCCCATAATCTACAACCGGATACTCGGCACCACCTGACCCTCTAACAACAGATGCAAAATGCATTTCTTTTTCAACATATTGCCCGTCATTCCACGCTTTTACCAAGTAGTGGAAATACCCGTCGCTTTCATCAGCCAATTTAATCATTACTAAATTATTTCCAAAAAGTTTCGGTGAAGACCCAGCCGCAACATCAAACTTTTCCATCTCTTTATATATAGACATAAGAATCTTTGCATTATCTGGCAGAATCATATAACTTTCTCCATCCCAGGATAGCGGATAAGCCCAATTTTCAATTGGCACTAAGTATGGCGCAGGCGGAACTGAATAAACAACTTTGCCTGTTGAAATAATTTTCCCGGTTTGTAAATCCCAGTAATTAAGATACGCTTTAATTTCCGAATCATTACCGGTTTTAAACAGAAGAAAAGGAATAAGCTCTTCAGAAACAACATTTTCAGCGCTTTCCACAATTTCTTTCATTAATGCAAATCCTTCTTCTTCCGCCTCCTCACTTGCTTTAGGTGTCAATGTTTGAATTAACACAAAATGTGGTTCCTCATCTGTTAAGGCATTGATAAAAAATTGAAGTGTGCTTTTTATAACACCCCCCCGGCTATCAATATTAGCAACTACCTTAAGCACGAAGTTAAAAATTTCCTGCCCCCCAATGGAATCTTTCAATTCTTCACGCCAGATATTTAGCGATTTTTCTGCTTCATCTATCCGCGTCTGGGAAAGCTCTTCCTTTTTTAAATCCAGGTACCTCAACATACCCTTTATTATAGGTAAGTCATCAACCTTTTCAGCTTTCAGTGTCATAGCAATTTTTGTATTAAAAACTATTTCGGCTTTATCGCCTTCAAACACCCATGCCTCTGGTATCGTTTCAACCAGAATATCTTTATAATAACTGGAATTATTTTCAACAATCCATCTTTCCATTTCGTTAGAAAGCTGATTAATAACGATATCCGGATCATACGCTGTCCTTTTATGTAAAACACCTTTAAAGAAAAAAACAGATAAAATTATTATGACAGCCAAGACAATGATTAAAATAACCAAGGATTTCTTTTTCATATTATCCTGATGCCCCCTCACTCTATAAAAATATTAACTTAACTTCTACTTAAAAATCTTCCTTTTGATTATACCACAATTAAATATTTTATCATTTATGAAATCAATCTTTTGTTTTAAAATTATCCTTGCACAAACTCGGCCTAAAAAAATCTCTATCCAGCTATACTTTTTGCAAATAAAAGTATTTACTGGATTTCTACATAGTTAAGCCTTCTTGATCCCACAAACATAAGAGAAAAACCTATCGCAAAGGAAAGGATACCTACAAGAATAAATATTGCAATGCCCGCAACTGTCCCACCCCAAACTTTTACCAATAAATTATTTAAAAAGAAAAAACCAAAAGCAATACCAAACATCGCATAACCCATAACCGTCTGAATTAAAACGACCTTTCCCGGTATTATTTTTTTAGGATTTTTCACTTCCTTAAACACAGGAAACATCGCGGATGTAGAAACCCCAATTGTTGAGAAAATAAAAGGCAAGAAAAGTGCAAGGGCAACAGAAACAAGAATCATATTAATAGAAGGATGCCTGACAAATATCATAAGAATGAAAAATAGAGCATTCATTGCCTCCCCCAATAAAAATGGAATAACAAATTTGCTCCATAGCAGCTCTTGTGAAGTTATTTTCGATGCAAAAAGAACCCACACACTCCTGCTTTCTGTATAAAAAAGCATTGGCGCAATCTGCAGTGATGCCATATAGGATGAAAATACAAAGAAAAACAAAAGCGTAAAAAAAGATAAATCAAGCGGTTCATTGGCCGAGGGCTTTTTGCCTAGCACAACAACAAAGATAAAGAAAAAGACAGCAAGATATGCTATAATTGGGAAAATCGAAACAGAGAGCTTTTGATCCCTTCTAATCATCTTTACATCTTTTTCTGCAACAGCTTTGATCTTTGTTGGCAGAAATGAAAAACCTTTAAACTCTTTTTCTGCTTTTCTCTTTACGATTTTAACGTATTGAACTGTTCTAATCTTTCCGAGACCTTCTTTGTATGTATTTAAGGAAAGGAGTATGCAAAAACAGAAAGCCCCTGCGCTTATAACCAAATAAATGGCAAAAATAAAAGTTCCTATTAAAATATTCCTTTCTGCAAGAGACATGGTAAGATAAACACCAATATTTGTGGGTAAAAATCGCATAAGAGAAAAACCGTGGGAAAATAAATTTGTTAAAGCATCTTTACTTACAATCTGATAAGAGGGGTTTGCAATCTGCATGGTTCCAACGATTAAAATACCAAAAACCACATTAATAACCATTATTATGTTCTGTAATTTCCTGGGATGAATTTTCTTTGCAAGTGGTAGAATAACAAATACGGCAACAGCAAGAGGAATAACTGGGAATAGCAAGACAAACAAAAGCGTTTCAGCATAAAAAATCATATTTGCTTGATTTACCACACCATATCCTACAAAAAATGGATACATAAGAAATAAGAGCCAGATGCTTTCTTCAAACACTGTAAACACAAAACGTCCTAAAAAAACATCTCTTTCTTTAAGAGGAAGGGAAAGAAGAAGCATTGTGTCTGATGAAAAATAGAGCGTGCTAAGCATAATGGAAAAACTACCCAATAAAAGATATATAAAAGCAATAAGCATTACAATGTTTAAAATAAGCGGAGCGAGCGAAATATTGACCAAAGGGATTTTTAAATTATATAAGAATCGCGAGAGCCTTAAAAGAAGGTAAAAAGCAACCACTCCAGCTACTCCAATACCTATTGCAAAAATTAGACGAAGTTTTTTATTTTTAGCAAGAGAATTATATGAAATACGAAAGTTTGTCCTTAGTAAAATTAAAACATTCTTCATATTAATATCCTAAAAACTTAATCAGATCTTTTGTGTCTTCCCCGCCCGTAAGTTCAAGAAACAGGTCTTCAAGATTTGCAGTTTTATCTTTTGCTTTTCCCCGGAGTTCCTTAATAGTGCCTTCTGCAATAAGTTCCCCCTGATTTATAATGCCAATCCTGTCACACATTCTTTCAGCAATTTCAAGGATATGAGTGGACATAAAAATCGTTTTGCCCTTCTCGGCAAGCGCACGAAGAAGATCTTTTACAAGTTTGGCACTACCAGGATCTAACCCTACTGTCGGTTCATCAAAAATAAGAACAGATGGATTGTGAATTAATGCCGCAGCAATAACGATCTTTTGTTTCATACCATAAGAATAATTTTCTATCATCACGTCTGCTTTATCCTGCAGCGAAAACATTTCAAATATTTCATTTGCCTTCTTTTTTGCACTGTCTCTCTGAACTTCAAAAATATCTGCCACAAAATAGAGAAATTCTCTTCCAGTAAGTTTTTGGTATACCATAGGGCTATCCGGTATCAGTCCAATATGCCCCTTTGCCTGGATTGGATCTTTAAGGATATCAATGCCGTCAATTAATGCTGTACCTTTTGTTGGCTTCAAAAGTCCTGTAAGCATCTTTATTGTCGTTGTTTTTCCTGCACCATTTGGGCCTAAAAATCCGTATATCTCGCCTGAGTTTACCGTGATATTTAAATTATTTACGGCAAGCAACTTCCCAAAATCTTTTGTTAAATTTTTTGTTTCAATCATATTTCACCTCATACATCGGCATTAAATTCATTTTAACAGATACCTCTGAACAAAACAAATTTCGTTTAAAACATTGCAATTAAAAATAACAAAACTTTTAATGTTTCAGCGCACCTCTTTTTCAAAAATCTATAGTTACAAAATAAAGCCATAAAAAGAACTTTCAGAACAGCCGGGCAAATTATTGCAGAATACAAGATAATGATTAAAATATATAAAACCTGATGATGATGTAAATAATAATTAACAATTTAAAAAATGTTTAGATAAGGAAAGTGAGGTATCTGCCGTGCATTATAAAAAATATGAAATAATACCGTATAGCTCTGAATTTTTTACAGAAGTTGCTGATTTGCAAAAATATCTGTGGCCCAACTATGAAAGCAGCGCCCAAACATATCTAAAGTGGAAATTTGAAGATAATCCTCTTACCAAAAAACCATTTGCCGTTGTCGCACTTTACAAAAACAAAGTTGTAGGTTTCAACGGCTTCTTTGCTACTCGCTGGAGAATTGGAAATAAAAATGATAAAATATTAATGCTGTCCCCGGCAGACATATGCGTTCATCCAGACCACCGGAAAAAAGGATTATTTACGGCAATGACAATGCTTGCCGTAGAAGAATATGAAAAAACACCGTACAAAGCATTTATAGGATTAAGCATAAACACATCATCTGGAGCAGGCTATAAAAAAATGGGGTGGCCAAAAATTGCTGATAGGGCGAGCATGAGGCAGCACAACTTAATCGGACTGATAAACTGGTTTTTGATAAGCAAAACCGGGCGAAGTTTTTATAAACATCAGGTAGCTTACGGAAAATTTGGAAATATTGAGATTTCACATAAGCCAAGGCCGGAGGAAATGTCAGCCGTTACAGCAAAACAAAAAACTCCAGACAATAAAATAGCGCTGTTTAAAGACGCGTCCCTTTTCAAGTGGAGATTCCAAAACATCAGGCGGAACTACACATTTTACTACCATCTGAACAATGGAGCTATCGACGGATATGCAGTAATTGAAACAGTTGATAAGAGCACAAGCGGACATATTGTAGACTATGCAGAAGCAGAAAATGGAGTAATTTATGAACTTCTGCGTTACGCCATTGCAAAAAAACATTTTGACATCCTGTCCATATGGGATATCAATTTAAGAGAAGACTTTTCAAAGACATTGAAAAACTTGAACTTTAGCACAAACAACTTATTAGGAAAAATCGAAAAAAAATTCCCATCTGAGTTTCCAATGCTCCCCGTGCTTGTAAGGCCGATTAAAAAAACAGTAAAAGAAGAAGATTGGTTTATCGGAGGTCTTGATATCAGAAATATTAATAATTGGGAGATTAACGGGATTTGTTCTGATAATACTTAAATCCAAACACCTATGCATTAATATAAAGATAAGGGGGAAGAAATAATGGAAACAAAAAATTTGGATTTTACTCATTACCTCAGAAAAACATTAGAAAAGATGAATAATCCAGGGCTACTCCTTTTGTCCGGTAATGCGAATGAATCTAATGTCATGACGATTGGATGGGGTACAATAGGAATTATCTGGGGCAAACCCATATTTTGTGTGTTAGTCAGGCCCTCTCGCTACACAGACAGCTTCATTAAAAAATACAATGAATTCACAGTGAATGTACCTTTCGATGGAATGGAAGGAATAGCTCTATACTGCGGCACCGTATCAGGAAGAAATTACAACAAATTTAAGAAAAAAAATATCACCTTATTGCCAGGAAAAAAAGTAAAATGCCCGAGTATCAAAGAATGCGATATTATTTATGAATGCCGGGTAATCCATAAAAACATCATTGTGCCAGCCGGGTTAATACCCGGGATTTCGTCTGAATATTACAAGGAAGGAGATTATCATACGGTCTATTTCGGCGAAATTTTAGCAGTTTACGAACAATCCTAAAAATTCTTATTGTAAAAACTATTTATGAAACATTAAAGGAACAAGTAGTTCGATTGCTTCTTTGGGGGAATTTGCAAATAAAATATCCATATTTTTCCTTTCATCAAGATATTTACCTTCAAAAAGTATTTTCTCAATGCTGTCTGCAATACCCCCACTTCCTCTAATAATTACGGCGGGTATTTTATTCATATAAGCCGCGGAAAGTTCTTTTAACGTCCCATTCTTTCCGCCAATCATAACTACACAATCTACTGTCTGGATCATAAGTTCAGAGCGCATACCTATTCCAAGCCCCGTTGTAATAGGTATATCAATATATTCATTTGCTTCTTTTTTGTCCAGGGAAGGTAAAATGCCAACGGTAATTCCGCCAGCTTCTTTTGCTCCTTTGCTCGCTGCTTCCATCACGCCGTCTCTTCCGCCTGAAAAAAGCATCCATCCTTGTTTGGCTGCAAGATAGCCAAGCCTATAAGCTATCTCATATATCTTGCGAGGCAGCGGATCCCATGGCCTCTCAGAGACCCCGATAACACCCAACCTTATTATCTTTTTATTCATCTCAAATATCCAATTCGTACCTTAGGCAACATACAAGCTTTCCACAACTGCCAGTAATTTTAGCAGGGTTTGGAGGAAGATTTTGCATCTTTGCATAAATAAGCTCGACGCTTTCCAGCTCATCAAGGAACGCAGTACAGCATAGCGAAAACCCACACGGTCCACAGCCTCCCAAAAGACGCATTGCATCACGGGCTCCTACCTGCCACAGTTGAATTTTCCGGTTAAATGTTTTAATGAGTGCTTTAACAAGCTCTCTAAAATCTATGCGTGAGTCAGCTGTAAAATAAAATATATATTTTTTCTCGCTTTCATCCCAAACAGTCTGTACAAGGTGCATTGGAAGATTGTATTCCTTTATCTTTTGTTTACAAATACGGAATGCATCTTGTTCTTTCTCTTCCAGTTTTTCAAGACGGGCAATATCTTTTGCATCAGCAATTCGAATAATTTTTCCCGTAAAACCTTTTGCCCTTATTATATCCCATCGTTTTTTATCCATTTTTACTAAAGTTTTTTTCACAATAGCATGCTTTAGTTCCCCGTCTAAATCAACAATAACTTTATCAAAAAGCTTCACCTGGAAATCAGGTTTAGCTAAAAAATATGTCCTTGTCTCCTTTCGTAATACAACCGCAATAAGTTTAACTTCCTCTTCTATTAAATTCACTTTATCACCTCTTTAATCTTAAATAAGCCGTCCAATAGTATATATTGCTGTATAGCATTTGTCAAAAGCGCCTGATTTTTTTCTAAAACCACGCCATACATTTTATGCAATTTAGATCTATCAACAAATGCAAATTTATCTGCAATAAATCCAAGAGCATCTACATTAGTTATATGCTCCGTATCGTGCAATACGGACACAAAAAGAATATCCTGCAACAGTGTTGCAAATATATCAAAAAATTCCTTTGCGTTGCTTATTGAATCGTTACTACCCGAAAAATTTTTCCATTCTTCCAGAAGTTTTGAAACAATAACTTCATCTAAAAGAAAATTCAGTAAATACTCAATAAATATTTTTCTTTTTTTAAGAAAATCTTTTGAGGAAAATAGTTTAATTTTTTCCATGCTTCCGTTAGCCATTTTTGAGACAATTTCGGCATCTTCGTCTGATAAACCCTTCTTTTTAGCAGTTTCTTTAATAAAAGCGGCGCTAAGTGACCTGAATTTTAGTTCTACTGCACGCGACTTAATTGTCTCTGGCAATAGTTCTACCATTTCTGCAATAAGAATGTTAACAGTGCGCTCTGGAGGCTCTTCAAGATATTTTAACATACAACTAAATGCCTCGGGAGTACTCTTGTCTGAATTGTCAATAATATTCACTCTATACCCATTATTAAGCGGAACAAATGACGCATTTATCATATCGCGAATATATTCTATCTTCACAACATCTGCATCTCTGCCTATAACAATCATATTTGGATGTGCCCTATGCTCTATCGCGACACAGCTCTTACACTTATCACAACAATCGTCAGTGCTGTTTACGCAATTCAATGCTTTAGCAAACATTGTCGCAGCAAGAAAACGGCCAGTGCCTTTTCTCCCCGATAGAAGAAGCATGGGAGGAATTCTATCCTTCCTTAGAATACTTTTCAAATACTTTACAATGTGATCCTGTTCTTTAATATCTTCAAGCGCCATTTTTTTTGAATGTTTTTACCCGTTCCCTTATATATTTATAAAAAGTTTCATTTAATACATTTTCGTAAGAAATTCTAAAACGAGGATATGGTTTACCCGTTATGAATCTATAATGCGAATTAAGAGCAGTCATATCATTATCTTTATCAATTCTCAAAAAATATCTCTGGGAAGAGTCGGGAATTTTATGCTCTGCACCACTTGGAATCGAGACGAGGTAGATGAAAGAAAAAACATCCTCATCGGTAATGTTCAGTGGAGAAAAATTCTTTTTTATATTAAAAGCAAGCTCGCCATCCTGTTCGCTGAATTTTAGTGAAAACTTATCAATTGTATCAATAGCATCTGCAAGATAAACGCCCAGACCAACACTTGCATTATACAACAATCCACCTGCAACAACTGCTGAATCATCTGATACACCTAAACCTCTCCTATGCCTTATATACTGAAAACGGACATTGGTGTGATTGAGAAAATCCACCTTTTCCGGATCAGGCATAATTAATCCTTTCTCCACGTACTCTCCTAATTTATCTTCGTGATCTTCATGTGCAAGAATCTCTCCATTCAAGCCCATTTGCCCCATTACATTGACATCGATGAGATATGGTTTGCCTCCTCCCATATTAATATGAAACCTGTCATTTGCCTTTTTTCTCATCTCAAAATCATCCATCAGTCCGCCTAAATACAAACCCCTCAATACATCATGGGCGTTTATTTCCCATTCTAAAAATAAAGGGCAGCGCATCAACGGCTCGCCTTTCTTATTTACAAGATGTGTCAAATTCTCACCGCTCATCACGCGTTCAGTATACTGATAAATTTCATCAATTAGCATCTGCCGTCCTGAACGCACGACAAAAACATCCCTTCCTAATGCCTCTACAATATCGCTAAGAGTTGTATCAACAAACTTCCTTCCTTTAAATGCGCCATCTCCATTGTGAGCATGTCCTTCGATTGTCTGCATAAAAAGTAAATCCTCTACTACCGGATCTGTCAAAAGATCTTCTTTTTTATGCATTTCTTTAAAATCTCTCCAGATTAAATCTCGCGGTGCTATCTTCATCCGTTGCCTCCATTCGCATACTATACTAATTAATAATCTATCTATTTCGAATCAACTAAAATACAAGCTTTGAAACAATAGAATAACCCGTCTCCTTCAATTTACTCCTCTTATTTTTTCTTATATCATTATACAATGAAAATCCAATAATCAATAATTTATTCTGCCATGCTGCATTTCTAAGGAACATTTTAGATCTAGCCTCCAAAAAAACTAAATAAAAAGATTTAACCCATCCAGAAAGTTTATCTAAAAATAGAAGTTCTATAATTGTTTACAAAAATGATAAAGCTTTTGGAGGCTAGAAATATTACAATAAAAGCAACTTTTTAATAAGCTCTTTTGATAATTCCTCCTCCAAAAACATAATCACCATCATACAAAACAAGGCTCTGTCCTGCAGTTAAAGCAAATTGATGAACATCGAACTGCACAACTACTTTATCCTTATCCTTTTTCAAAACGCAAGACGATGCCTTTGCATGGTATCTCGGTTTGCCTATAAGCTTTCTTTCGGTGAAATCCCATTTTTCTATAAAATTCACATCAATAAGTTCGGCGGTTCTAAAAAAACATTCTTCCCTCTCTCCTACAAAAACAACATTTTTTTCTGTATCTATTCTCACAACGTAAAGGGGTGTAGGCTGAGAAATACGCAGTCCGCTTCTCTGTCCTACTGTATAAAAATACGCGCCGTTATGTCTTCCAAGCATTTTCCCCTCTGTATTAATAATCTCTCCCTCTCTTTGCGGGAGGTATTTTTCTAAAAAAGCTTTCACCTTGCCAGGAATAAAACACACATCCTGACTTTCGGAAGACAATACCGGGAGCTTGATTTCCTCAGCAATTTTATACACATCTCCCTTTGTAAAAGTCCCTAAAGGAAAGATTGTTTTCTTTAATTGCCACTGTTTTAATCGCCATAACATATATGACTGGTCTTTCCCCTTATCTATGCCTGCTTTCAAATGCAACCTATCATTTTTCTCAATAATTACATAGTGTCCTGTTGCAAAAAATGAACCTTTAAAAAGTTCTTCCGCTTTTTTCAATCCAAACCCGAACTTAATTTTTTCATTGCAAAGAACGCAAGGATTGGGAGTAAAACCATTTTTGTACTGATTGATAAAATCCTCTATAATTTCCCTGTTAAACTCCTCATAAACATCCACAACTTTAACAGGAATATGAAGCATCTTTCCTGCGGCTATAACAGCATTAAAATTACAGCATTTCGAAATTTCGCTGTATTTCTTAACTGTATTAAAAAGAACGCCTGCTACATCCCATCCTTCTTTTTTAAGCAGATAGGCAGCAACAGAACTATCTACTCCTCCGCTCATTCCAACTATCACTTTCATACAGTTATTTTACCAAAAAACGCATATAAAAAAACAATTTGCCGGCATTGAAGACAAATCAATAATTCATTTATAGGAGTTGAAAAAATCTGCGTAAATGATAAAGTATCATTACATTATTTTAAGATAAGAAGGACGGCAAATGAAAAAACTATATAGTATAATGAGAAAGAAGCCAGATCCACTAAACGGTTTGATTGTAGAAGAACTTTTTATCTTAGGATTACCAGTAATACTTGCCAATTTTGCCCAGACTCTATACAATATTGTTGATGCCTTCTGGCTGGGTAAAGTAGGAAAAGCAGCCCTTACCGCCCCGACAATTACATTTAACGTAGTATTTATCCTCATTGCATTTTCAATGGGAATATCTGTCGGAGGCTCTACGCTTGTTGCCCAATATACCGGCGCAAGGCAAAACAAGCAAGCAGAAAAAACAGCCGGCACAACAATTTTCCTTATGACAATTTTAGGTGTGGCTTCAGGGATAATAGGATATCTCTTTGCGCCTTCAGTTCTTCGCCTTCTCCATACTCCGTCTGACGCATTTGCCGCAACACTTACCTATATGAGAGTAATTTTCTTAGGGATGCCGTTCATGTTTGTGTATTATGCTTTTCAGGGCGTTATTCAGGGAAAAGGAAATACCATTACCCCGATGAAAATTGTGTTCATTTCCATTGTTATTAATATTATTTTAGACCCGATTATGATTTTTGGTATAGGAATGCCCAAAATGGGTGTAATGGGCGCAGCAATTGCAACAAATATTTCACGTGTCATTGCCGCATATATCGGCTTGAGATATCTGTTCTCTAAGAAGAGCGAAATCCCGCTTAAAATAAAAGACATTTCTTTTGATAAAAAACTTGCAAAAAAGATATTTCATATAGGTTTGCCTCTTTCAATTGGACAAATGGCAACTTCAATTGGTTTTACAGTACTCATCGGTATTGTAAATATTTTTGGCTCTGCTGTGATTAGTGCATTTGGTATTGGAAACAGAATGATTTCTTTGCTTAATATGCCTGCAATGGGCTTCTCGCATGCTGCAACGGTAATGGTAGGACAAAATATGGGAGCAGGAAATATAGAACGGGCAGAAAATATCGTGTGGAAAACTGTAATAATTATCGCCGTTTTCTTATTTAGCGGAGCAACTCTAACATTTTTATTCGGCGGTGGAATTGTACGATTTTTCATTAACGATCCCGAAGTAATAAGCATTGGAATAAATTTTTTCAGGATAGCATCTTATTCTGTACCGTTTTTTGGCATCATGTTTGCATTTAATGCAGCTTTCAGCGGATCAGGCCATACTTTCCCTATTCTTGTTCTAAATACAGCAAGACTCTGGGCCATTCGAATACCCCTTGCATATTTATGGGCAATAAAGATGGAAATGGGACCTAATGGTATCTTTTATTCAATGGTTCTAAGTAACATTGTTATTTCCGCATTAGCATTTATATGGTTCAAAACAGGAACATGGAAGAAAAAGATCATCACAAAAAAGGAAGTGCTTTCGCTGGAGGCTGAGCCTAAAGATATGGATGTACATTAAGCATTAAAAAATTAAGGGCATATACTTACGCTATGCCCTTAATAAAATTGCACCAAAAAAATTGTTAGGCTTATCTATACTTCTGTATTAACCCGACCTTTTCATTAAATTCTTTAATCTTTTCGTCTAAATCCTTAAATGAATTAAACTTATCTTTCCAGTAATTGTCATTAAACCACTGCTCATCCAACTCTTCGACAGTTTTTCCCTGCTGTTCTATCCACGTAAAATACTTAAGGTTATGCATTCTCTTTTTATCCCAATAGGAAAGCTCTAACATCCAATCAGTAGTTACGCCCATTAAATATCTTTCAAAATCCTGTGCCGCATCAATTTCTCCGTATGCCCCGTATTCCTCTCTTAATTCTGCTATTCTAGAGCCATACAGTTCCATTGAATCAGTAGCAACAGTAACAATAATATCGTTTTCGCCCCATTCAAAGTATTTTGCCATTTTTATCGCACCTAAAATATTTGCAATGGAAGAAATACCAAGCAGGTCAAGTTTATCTACAAATTCAGGGTTAACTCCTATCTTTTTAAGGTATGCTCGTCCTTCAGGTTCATTGAAAAGTCTTATAATGCGCAGGCAGGCTTCGTCATCGATGCCTGCTACCATATCGATATTTTTTACATCAAAAATCCATGGAACATGCTTATCGCCAATACCTTCAATCCGGTGTCCGCCAAAACCGGTGTTTAGAAGAGTAGGACACTGCACTGCCTCGCCTGCACCAATCTTAATTGTTGGGAATTTCTCCCTGAGGTAGTTCCCGCTTCCAAGCGTTCCAGCAGATCCCTGCGTAAGAAAAAGTGCTGAAAGACGCTGATTACCTTTTTTCTCCTTATTATATATCTCTTCCATTGCAGATCCGGTTACAGCATAATGCCAGATCGCATTTCCAATTTCTTCAAACTGGTTCAGGACTACAATCTCGTCGGGTCTTTCTTTTTTTAATTCCTTTGTCTTATCAAATACTTCTTTTACATTACTTTCAACGCCGGGCGTAGCATAAATCTCTGCTCCTACTTTTTCCAGCCATTCAAAGCGCTCTTTGGACATACCTTCGGGCAACACTGCAATACTTGGGCAGGAAAGAAGGTAAGAATCATATGCGCCTCCACGACAGTAATTACCAGTCGACGGCCATAATGCCTTTTGCTTTGTCGGATCAAATGCACCTCGTACAAGCTTTTCAACAAGAGGGCCAAATGTTGCACCAACCTTATGAGCGCCAGTAGGAAAAAATTTCCCAAGCAAAACAATAACTCTTGCTTTTGTGCCTGATATTTCTTCGGGGATTTCAAGATAATTTATCCCGTTAAATCCTCCACCAAATTTTACAGGCGCATTTTTCCAGGTAATTCTAAAAAGATTTCTTGGATTAAGATCCCAGAGGCCAATATTTTTTAACTCCTCTTTAATTTTTACAGGAATTTTTTCTGGATTTCTCATTTCTTCATACATAGGAATTATAATATTTCGTTCTCTCGCACGCTGCACTGTCTTCTCTAACACTTCTTCATTTACAATTTCTTTTTTACTCATAACTACCTCCTGAAAATAAATTTTACTTGTCTAAAGTCAATTTGAAACTATTTTGAATTTTGTCAGCTGCCGGTTTTAAGGAAGAAAGCTTTCCTAAGGTTACTTTTTCTCTCTTTATAAAAGTAACAATGTCGAAATCATATATTTCCTTCGTAATATCGATAGCCTTACAAAGACCCATCCCAAACTGCTCTATGGTGTGAGCATCTGAACCAAGAATAATTTCTCTTCCACCAAGAGAAGCATACATAGAAAATATCTCTTTGGATGGATACATTTCCTTTGGAGGCTGCCTAAATCCAGAGCTGTTAATCTCTAATACAATGCCTTTTTCAACCATTTTTCCAAGTATCGGCTCAATAATATCACGGTATTTTTCTGCATTAAATTTTCCGTAAAATTCTATCCCAAATCTCTTAATTACATCAAAATGCCCTACAATTTGGAAAAAATCCGTGTTTACCATGCGATATAATTCTTCAAAATACATGCTGTAAGCAGTTTTTTCATCTTTTCCACTAAAGAATCCTTTTCCTCTTACTCCTGCCATTGTATGGCCTTCAAGTCTATGTACAGATCCAATAATATAATCGTAAGGTTTATTTTCTATGTGTTTTTTAATACTCTCTTCAAGTTCTGACTGGTACGTCACCTCCACTCCAAAAAGAAAGTTTATCTTGTCCCCGTATTTTTTATTGAGTAACACATAATCGTTATAAGCTGTATCAAAATTATAGTAGCCAAAATCTTTATCAACTGGATCTAAATCAAGGTGGTCACTAAAACCCAGATAATCAATTCCCTTTCTTATAGCTGCAACCACATATTTTTCAGGATCCTCTTTACAATCCTTTGATACGCGCGTATGTATGTGCAAATCTTCTATTATCTTCATGTTGTATATTGTATGAATTTAGATACAAAAATCAACCTCTACACCTGAGTCATAAAAATATATAAACCAAAACAGAACATAAACTAAAAAGGGATACAGTCCATGTATTCCGATGCCTAAAATAATCTTTACCGCAATATTAAATATTTCTTGTCTTTAAAAGAGTGTACAATTTTGAGATATCGTATGAGAACTCTCTATCTTCCCCCGCAAAAACAATATACTTGCGAACAGTTTGATATGTTTTGCCTGTGCCCTGCCCCAGAAATTTACCATCGACAAAATCTACAGCCTGCGCAGCTACAAGAAGTTCAATTGCCACAATCTTTTCAACATTTTCCAAAATCTTTTTTGCTTTAAGTACTGCATTCATGCCCATACTGACATGGTCTTCCTGGTCTGCAGATACAGAAATAGAATCAACACTTGCCGGATGGCAAAGCATCTTGTTTTCTGAAACAAGGGCAGCTGCCGTATACTGTAGAATCATCAGGCCAGAATTAAGCCCCGCATCTTCGATTAAAAATGCAGGCAGCCCTTCACTTAATACAGGGTTCAATAATCTATTTATTCGCCTCTCTGCAATGCTGCCTATCTCAGATACGATAATGCCAAAAAGATCCATTGCAAAAGCAACTGGTTCGCCATGAAAGTTGCCGCCGGAAAGAATATCATCATCGCTCTCAAATACAATAGGATTGTCAGTCACTGCGTTTACCTCTTTAGTTAATGTATCTTCAATAAACTTTAAATTATCCAGCACAGCTCCATGCACAGAAGGAATACAGCGGATAGAATAAGCGTCCTGTACCCTATTTACTGAATCTATTAATTTGCTCCCGTTAATTTCATTTAACACAAATTTTGCTACTTCTTCTTGGCCTGCGTGAAGTCTTACCCGCTGGATTCTTAAGTCAAAAGCTTCTTTTCTTGCGCGCAGTGCCTCCATAGAAAGAGAAGCAGCTTTAAGAGAGACAAAAAAGATATATTTTGCTTCAGTTAATAAAAGCGATGCAATTCCTGCTTCTACCGCTGTTCCATTTATTAGAGCCAGCCCTTCCTTCGCCTTTAAACCATCCAGCAGCTCAATGTTTTTTTCCTTTAAAACAGGCAGCGCATCCTGGATCATCCCGTCCTTCATCACCTTGCCCCTGCCTAAAATAAGGAGAGCAATATGTGCAAGTGGAGCTAAATCTCCTGACGCCCCCAAAGAACCATAAGAAGGAACATACGGATAAATCTTGCAATTCAACAGGTCAATAAGCTTTTCTATCGTGATTCTTCTTATGCCGGAGTAACCCCTTGCAAGAGAATTTGCACGCACAGCTATCGCTGCGCGAACCTCTCTTTCTGAAAGAGGGTCCCCCGTGCCTGATGCATGGCTCTTCAAAAGGTTTTCCTGCAGCTTGGCAATATCCTGCTCGCTTATAACCCTGTCATAAAGTTTGCCAAACCCAGTAGTTACGCCATAGATAATCTTCCCCTTTTTTACTATTTCTTCTATGTATTCAGAAGAAGCATTGATTTTATTTAACGCCTCTTCTGCCAGCTGAACCTCTTCAAAACTATCTGCAATGCTTTCAATCTCTTCTAAAGAAAGTTTTTCACCGTTAATCTTTATCATAATTTTTATCCATTGCCTCCCTTAGCTCAAATAAGTTTCTTATAAAAGGCGTTGCCGGTGGATTTCCATCTGGCAGATAAAGAACAGGGTTTACTTTTGCATTTAAAGCTCCATTAAAATCCATCAGCACCGAATCGCCAACATGCACGGTTTCTTGCGGAAGTACATGAAATGCCTCACAGGCGGTGAGAAATATTTTAGGTTCGGGTTTACGCATTTTTACTTCATCAGAAAAAATCAGCATATCAAAATAATTCAGAATTTTTAACTCCTCAAGAAGTTTTTTAAGAACACTGCCGGGTGTCCGCCCTGTGTTTGATATAAGAACAAGTTTGTAATTTTCTTTAAGTTTTTCTAAACATATACTTACATCGTTTTCAATAAGCACTGGCGGATTGCTAAGATCACATTCTGTATAAAATTTTAAGGTTGATAGAAACTGTTCGCCGGAAGGATATACATTTATTGTCCTGAATAGGCGCTGAAGTTGTGTTTCCGGGGTAATTGCCCATTCGTTTTCGGTAGACGGATATTTAAGAGATTTATTAAGTTCATTAAAATGATCTGTTATTTTCCCCCGATACTCATCAGAAAGATTGAGCATTTTTAGTATACAATCTGCCCGCTGGAAATCCCGTTCCCTTTCATTATCTTCTTTGTCTGTAATCAATGTATCCCATAAATCCAGAGAAACAAGTTTTATCATTTTGAAAATTCCCTTTCAAATTTTCCAATATCAGAAGTTTTGCCCACAAGAAACAAGGAATCTCCTTCCAGAATTTTTTCCTCAGCATTAGGGGAAACAATTACTTCACTTCCTTTTTTAATTGCTATTACCGTTATTCCAAATCTGTTTCTCAGGGAAAGTTCTTTCAAACTCTTTTGCGATAACTTTTTAGATGCCTCAAACTCAATAATATCAAATTCTTTTGCTATTGAAATGTAGTCAAGAATATTTGAAGAAGTAATTTTATTTGCTATCCTGGTGCCCATATCCTTTTCTGGAAATACAACTTCTTTCACTCCTATCTTTTTTAAAACCCTTCCGTGTATTTCACTACTCGCTTTTGCTACAATATTAGTGGCTCCAAGCTCTTCCAAAACAAGCGCAACAAGAATATTGGATTGAACTTCCCCTATTGCAACAACAACAGTGTCGCAATTTTTGATGCCTGTTGCCGCAAGGGCTTCTGGATCGGTTGCTTCAACAACTTCAGCAAAACTCACTTGATCCTTAATATCGTCAACCAGATCAGGGTCTCTGTCAAGAGCAATCACCGTATATCCTAATTTTTCAAGGTGTGTAGCAACAGCTGCACCAAATTTCCCAAGTCCTATTACTCCAAACTGCTTTTTCATAATCATTGCCTCCTAACCTATGGCTACATCCTCTTCCGGATAGCCTATATGCGGGGTTTTTCTTCTCCCCATCATGCTAATAACTAAACTCATCGATCCTACTCTTCCTACAAACATTGTAACAATAATTACAAAACGCGAAATAGATGAAAGGCGCGTAGTAATGCCTGTAGAAAGACCCACTGTCCCGAATGCCGAAATTACCTCAAAAAAAACCTGCAAAAATGTGAACTCATCACCCTGTACAAAAAGAATAACAAGAGTTCCAATAGCAATCACAAAAATGGCAAATCCAAATACAAATACCGCCCGCATCAAAGTTCCCTTCTTTATCGTCCTCCTCGCTATAACCACACTTCCTTTTCTTCTTATGGAATAAATAACTAATCCCGTAATAATAACAAATGTCGTAGTTTTTATTCCTCCTGCTGTGCCTCCAGGAGAACCTCCTATAAGCATAAACCATGTCAGGACAAACTGGGTAGACTGATTTAGGTTTTTTATAGCCACTGTACTGAAGCCTGCTGTACGTGGAGCAATAGATTGAAAAAAAGCTGCAAGCACCTTACCACGCAGGGAGAGATTTGCTATACTATCAGGATTACGCCATTCCAATAGTAAAAAAAGTCCAGCACCGGCAAGAATAAGAAATAA
>JAUXIC010000007.1 GCA_030621215.1 Caldisericota bacterium | reverse complement strand
AGGGTCTGTCTGTCCTCCATTACATTAAGGTCATAATCTGCTTTCATATCAAATATATCTAATACTTGTTTCAGCATCTCCTGATGCTGGCTTGTAATCACGATTTTTGTGTTAATTTCTTTGTATTTTTTTAGTTCCTTATAGACAGGATACATTTTTATTGCTTCGGGGCGTGTGCCAAAGATGAGAAAAACTTTTTTCTTTCTCATCTGACACCAAATGCAATATAAAGCCCTGTGACTGAAAGCGTTGTAGTTACGAGATAGTAGAAAATGGCTATTCTCCGCTGTGACCAGCCCTTTTCAAGGAGTCTGTAATGTATATGTCCCAGGTCATAGTGGAATGGGGACATTTCTTTTCTTGTTCGCCTAAAAATGGATGTAACGACCTCCGTGATAGGTATGCCCAATGTTAGCAGTGGGACTGCCATTGTAAAAAGTGTTGCAGTTTTGTATGCTCCCATCATTGAAATGGACGCTAGCAGGAATCCTAAAAGCTCTGCACCGGCATCACCTAAGAATATGCGCGCAGGATGAAAATTGTATATGAGGAATGCAACAAGTGTGCCGCTAATGCCAAGCAAAAGGAGTGCAAGTGGTATGTTTCCTTTGTATATTGCTACAACTGAAAGGGTTATGGAGCAAATAGCAGCAATGCCCGATGCAAGTCCATCAAGTCCGTCTATAATGTTTAGCGCATTTGTAATGCCAACAATCCATATTGCTGAAAATATTATTCCTATCCATCCCAGATTAACGAGGGTTCCATTAAAGGGGTTTGTTATGAACGTAAATTTTGTGCCGGTTATAATGATTATGAACGCAGCAGCGAATTGTATGGCGAATTTTTTGCCTACACTGATGTTGTATTTATCATCCAGCGACATGCCTAAAAATATGATGGTTGCTCCGATAAATAGTCCAGTGAATTGCGGGGTAAATTTGTGGATGAGAAGAAATAGAAGCACAAAACTGCTGTATATTACAATGCCTCCTGTGAGCGGAACAGGGAGGGTGTGAACTTTATTTCTTCCATTTTCATTTTTTGGAATATCTATTATGTTGAATTTTTTTCCTGCCCATATGCCGATCGGGGTGAAAAACGATGCAAAGAAAAATCCATACAGAAAGTAGAGTTTTAGCGAAATCACATTTTTAACAACGAGACTCAGTATATCTCTCATTTTGTGCCGTAAATTCTATCTCCTGCGTCTCCTAACCCTGGTACAATGTATCCGTGTGAATTGAGCTTCTCGTCAACTGCAATTGTATAAATAGGGACTTCGGGAAAACGATCGCTCAATTCTTTTATTCCTTCTGGTGCAGAAATGAGGCATACAAAGGTAATGTTGGTTGCATTGTGTTCTTTCAGCAGCTCTACCGATTTTACTGCAGATCTGCCAGTTGCAAGCATTGGGTCAACAATAAATACATGGCAGGAGCTTATATTATCTGGCAGTTTACAATAATATTCGACAGGCTGGAGTGTTTCCGGGTCTCTATACAAGCCGATATGTCCAACTTTTGCTGTTGGGATAAGATCTACAATGCCTTCGGCCATTATGATGCCTGCCCTAAGGATTGGAACAACGGCAATATCGTTTTTTAACACCATTCCCTTTGTTTTGCCTATGGGGGTTTCTATATCTGTTTCCGTTAGTTTTGTGTCACGGGAAATTTCGTACACCATCAGGGCAGAAACCTCTTTGGTAAGTTCCCTGAACTCTTTTGTAGGGGTTGTTTTATCTCTCAGCAGTGTTAATTTATGTTGCATTAAAGGATGGTTTAATACATGAACATTTTCTCTCATCGACTCCTCCTATTTTATGTAGCTAATTCCCTGGTAAAGAGGGAATTTGTTTGTTAATTCCCTTACGTCTCTTCTTACTTTTTCAAGCTCTTCTTCATTGTCTCTACTAACGATTGTTTTATCAATTAATTCTGCCACAATCTCCATTTCTTTTTCTTTCATTCCCCTTGTCGTAAGGGCAGGTGTTCCCAGTCTTAGTCCACTTGTTTTTGTATGCGGGAGCGGGTCAAATGGAATTGCTTCTTTATTTGTTGTTATTCCTACTGAGTCAAGCAGTCTTTCGGCATCCCGTCCTGTAATGTTTTTGCTTGTTAAATCGATGCTCATCAGATGATTATCTGTCCCTCCGCTTATTAGCCGGTATCCGCGGTTGCTTAACGAATCTGCAAGAGTTTTAGCATTTTTTAAGATTTGTTTTTGATATTCTGCGAAATCCGGCTGCATTGCAAGTTTCAATGCTACTGCTTTTGCGGCAATAACGTGTTCTAACGGCCCTCCCTGCGTTCCGGGGAATATCGCTCTGTTTATCATTTTTGCATGCTCTTCCCTGAATAAGATCATTCCTCCCCGTGGGCCTCTTAGCGTTTTGTGTGTTGTGGTTGTGACAAAATCAGCGAAAGGAACAGGTGACGGATGGAGATTCGTTGCGACAAGGCCTGCAATGTGAGCAATATCTGCCATGAGATATGCTCCTACTGATTTTGCAATATCCTGGAATTTTTTAAAATCTATAAATCTTGAATATGCACTTGCTCCTGCGACAATAACCTTCGGTTTGTATTGTTTTGCGAGATCTTCTACTTCGTTGTAATCAATAAGTTCTTGTTCTTTATCCACCCCGTAATGTATCACATTAAAGTATTTCCCTGAGATGTTTACAGGGCTTCCGTGGCTCAGGTGGCCTCCAGCATTTAAATCCATCCCCAGGAATGTATCTCCCGGCTGCATCGCTGCATAGTATACGGCGACATTTGCCTGTGTGCCCGAGTGGGGCTGCACGTTTGCTCCCTCTGCTTCAAATAGAGTTTTTGCGCGCTCTATTGCAAGGCTTTCTACGACATCTATGAATTCGCATCCGCCGTAGTATCTTCTTTTTGGATATCCTTCGGCATATTTATTTGTTAGTACCGATCCCTGTGCTTCGAGAATAGGATTTTGGACAAAATTTTCTGATGCGATAAGTTCGAGTTTATTGCGTTGCCTGTTTAGTTCATCTTCCAGTGCTGCTGCAACTTCTCTGTCAACATCTATTATTTTCATAAAGGGTGACCTCCTTCTCTATACTTTATACTAAACTTTCAATAAAAATCAACTGTTAGCATCTATGTGGTAGAACTGTTTGAATTTTTTACGCAGTGATTCCGGGATGTCGAATGCCTCGTTGATGAAGCCGCTTTTTATTACTTTTTCAGGGGTATCTTCCATCTGGATTTTTCCGTTATGTAGTACGAACACTTTTTTGCTGACAAATTGTACGGCTTCGATATCGTGTGTTGCAATGAATACAATGCTTTTTTCCCCAAGTTTTTTCAGCAGGAGTGAAACTTCAATTTTGTATTTGGGGTCAAGAAAATTGAATGGTTCGTCTATCAGGACGATGTCGGGGGATTGGGCAAATATTCTGCCAAGAAGAACTCTTTTTCTTTCTCCCGTGCTAAGTGAAAGGAAATTTTTGTCCTTAATGTTTTCAAGATGCAGTTCGTTGACTACCTCTTGAATTTGTCTGTCTTCCTTTTCGAACGGGAAATTTCCCCAGCTGATTATTTCTTCTATCGAAAGAGGAATATTGGGCATTTCACTTTCAAGGAATCCTATTGTTTGGGAAATTTCTTTTAAGGTGAACAGTTTTAGGTCCTTTTCATTAATTGAAATGTTTCCTTTTTTTTGGGGAAGAAACTTTATAAGTATTTTAAGGAGTGTGGTTTTTCCGCTTCCATTTTTCCCGATGAGGCAATAAACGCCGTTTTCCCTGATTTCCAGATCGAGGTTGTTCAGGACGTTATTTTTCCCGTATGAAAAACATAATCCTTTTATATTAATGCTGTACATTTTTACTCCTGAAGAAGAGATAAATAAAGAAAGGAGCACCGATAAGTGCGGTTATAGTGTTGATGGGTATTTCCTGGGCAGGAAGTACCGTCCTCGATATTAGATCGAATGCGGGAAGCAGTGTGGCACCTAAAAGAAGTGTAACGATTGTTAATTTTTTTCTTTCTTCGCCTGCGATAAGCCTTCCGATGTGCGGCGTAAAAAGTCCGATGAAGCTTATACTTCCGGCAATCATTACCGACGATGCGGTAACCAGGGCAGAAACGGCAAGCATAAGGGGCACAAATTTGCTGAGATTGATGCCAAGCGAGTGAGCGGTGAGGTCGCTTGAAAGGTAGATGTTCATCTTTTTTGCATTGAGTAGAATGTATATAAATCCTGCGGCAAGGAAAGGGACTGCAAATAAAAATTCTGAGATATTTGCAGTATTAAAGCCCTTTAATGCCCAAAATGTGCTTTTAATGAATATATCTTTTTTGTAGAAGATGAGAAAATTATTTATAGCGGATAGCATATACGATATTGCGATACCCAGGAGGACTATTGCTATTTTTGATTCCAGGAAGTTCTTCAATCTTGCGATTTTTACAATGCCAAATATTAGTATTACTGAAAACGAGAAAGCAATGATGGACATGATGGATATGCCAAACAGTGTACTGCTTACGCCAAGCATAATTGCAATACTTATTCCCAGTTCAGCAGCGGATGATATGCCTAAAAAGTACGGATCAACCAGCGGGTTTCTAAAGATTGTTTGCATGATGAGGCCTGCAATTGCAAGCATGCTCCCTACTGCAGCTGCGGCTAAAAATCTGGGGAGTCTTATTTGGATGATAACACTCCGCGATAATGCGTCTCCATTGCCTGTTAGTACGTTAAATACCGTTTTCAGTGGCGTATTGATGTCTCCTATTGCGAGAGACAGCAGGAAGATGACGGCAAAGATAAATATCAGAGGTATTGATAAAAATTTTAGTTTGTTGTTAGTCTTTTCCATACAGGATTTCGTACAGTCTTACCAGGCCGTCCAGGATTCTTGGCGAAGGCCTTTCGAATATATCCGGGTCTTCAATGTAGATTTCTCCATTTTTTACGGCATTTATTTCACTCCATCCGGGCCGTTTTTCAATGTCTGATTTTTTGCATGGGTAGAGTAGAATAATTGTGTCGGGGTTTTCTTTTATTATATATTCGCTGTTTACTATGGGCCAGTCTCCTTTTAGATTTTTTGCGATGTTTATGCCTCCTGCCCTTTCTATCAGAGCGTTTACGAATGTATCTTTGCCTACAGATATTTGTGGATTGTTCCATATTTCTACGTAGATTTTTTTCTTATTTGCCTCTGAGATATTTTTTACTTTATCTGTTATGTTTTTTTCGATTACCTGGAGTTTTTTTATTAAATTTACACTTTCTTCCACATTGCCGGTGATGTTTCCTATTGCAAGAATCAGCGTGTATATATCGTTTATTGTATGCGGGTCAGAGGTGTATATTTTTAGTCCGAGAGTTCTGAGCTTATCTATCACGGAGAGCGGCGTACCTCTTGCAATGAGTATTATGTCCGGCGAGAGGGCAAAGATTTTTTCTATGGAAGGATTAAAGAAGCCTCCTACTTGTGTTTTGTTTTTTGCTTCTTTTGGGTAATCGGAAAAATTTGATACGCCAACTATTTTATCCTCTGCGCCGATGGCGTACAATATTTCTGTGATGTTTGCTCCAAGAGATATAATTCTACGCGGCTCTGTGTACAGGGTGGTGTTGTGCTGCAGAGCATCTTTTTTATTGAATATGGGGTAGAAGGTGATTGACCAGGAATTGTTTTTTTGCTCCAGTATGCCGCTGACGAGTAAAGCAATATATCGTATATCTATTGCTGTTCTCCCGTTTATGACAAAAAGTTTTTCCGCAAAAATGAATGTTTTCTCTCTCGCTATCCCTATAGTTTTCCCTAGCGTGAGTTTTCCTGTTCTGTTCCCGTATTTAAGAAAAATTGACTTATCTTCTTTGTTGTATTCTACAATCCCCCCCGCACTTTCTACCGTTGCCCTGAGTGGTATGAGAAAAACATTATTTTTTATGAAAGGCTTGTATGGAAGCATAAAGTTATTGTTTGATGTATCTTTAATGTAGATAGAATCTGTTGAGTAATTAAATTGGTAGCTTGTGGAAGAAACGGTTGGTAGTGAAATGAATATGATTGATATGATTAAAATAACAAAAACTGATTTTTTAATCGCTTTCATATGTGTCTCCTTAGGGGGAATTATACCAAGTTTCATTCTTATTTCAAACGTTACGCATTGAATTAGTAAAGTGTACAGGTTATGCCTGTTTAAAAATGGGGGCGAAATTATTAGGCTAAAACAATTGAATGAACAATATGACTTGATTTTTTTGCGAAGATCTTATAATTTAGTTAGGAAAGATAATTTATCTGCATACCTTGAAACAGGAGGCTTAATTATGCCAAAAATGAATTATGAAGCTCACCGGAAGATGCCTGTTCTAAAAATAGGCGGGTTGACTGCCAATGTCCCGATTGTCCAGGGAGGGATGAGCGTTGGTATATCTTTGGCAAATCTTGCTTCTGCAGTTGCAAACGAGGGAGGAATAGGGGTAATTGGCGCAGCAGGAATTGGTATGCTGGAACCCGATTTCAAAAGCAATTTTGAAGAAGCAAATAAACGAGCGTTGAAAAGAGAAATCAGAAAAGCAAAGAAGATGACAAATGGCATTATCGGCGTTAATCTAATGGTAGCTCTTTCGGATTTTTCTAGTCTTGTCCGTGTTGCAGTGGAAGAGGGTGCAAATTTAATTTTTGCAGGGGCAGGGCTCCCCCTAAAAAGCCTCAAAGCAATGATGAATACCGCAAAAGAGATCAAAACTAAATTTGTTCCCATAGTATCCTCTTCAAGATCTGCCGAGCTCATGTTTACCTACTGGGCAAAACATTATAACGAAGTGCCAGATGCAGTAGTTGTTGAAGGTCCACTGGCTGGCGGCCACCTTGGTTTTGCAAAAGACCAGATCAACGATAAAAATTGCAGCCTTGAAAAGATATTACCGGAAGTGATTTCTGCAGTGAGATCTTTCGCGAAGCGTTTTAACAAAGACATACCCGTAATTGCAGCGGGTGGAATATACACCGGTGCCGATATCCATAAATTTATGCAGTTAGGAGCAGATGGTGTCCAGATGGCTACAAGGTTTGTTGGCACTCATGAATGTGATGCTTCGGACGAATTTAAAGAGGCGTATATAAAGTGTAAAAAAGAAGATATTATAATTATCGATAGCCCCGTAGGCTTGCCGGGAAGAGCAATTAGAAATAAATTTCTTGAAGATGTTGAAATGGGAAAGAAACAACCTTTTACATGCACGTATAAATGTTTAAAAACGTGTGATTATAGAAAAGTTCCGTACTGCATTGCTTTTGCGTTGACAAGTGCCAAGAAAGGTTTTCTTGAAAATGGGTTTGCTTTTTCTGGAGCCAATGCCTGGAGGGTGAACAAAATTGTATCAGTTAAAGAACTTTTTGATTCATTGAGAAAAGAATATCAGGAAGCTGCTGCGCAATAATTATTCAGCATTATGTCTGTTTAGTTTATCTTTCTTGAGAGTGCAATAAAGTAGATATTTGATTTTGTTTTTCTTGCGATTGCTTTTGTGATTTCATCTGCAGTATTTCCTGTAGTGTAGACGTCATCTATGATCATTATGTTTCCTTCTACGTTACCGGTCATTTTAAATGCGCTTTTTAGATTTTCTTTTCTTTCTCTTTTGCTTAATCCAATCTGTTTTTTGGTTTCTTTTATTTTATTTAGTCCGTTCAGGATTGGAATTTTATTTGTTTTAGAAATTTTTTTTGCCATGAGATATGTTTGGTTGAATCCTCTTTCCCTTGTCTCGGAGTGTGTCATTGGCACAAATCCTATATGTTCAAATTGCATCTTTTCTTTACTTACGAAATCAATTATTATACTGGCTAAATCTTTTGCAATGATTTTTCTTTTTCTGAACTTTAATATTTTAATTGATTCTTCCATTATCCCTTTGTATTGTGTGATTGCATAAAAATAGATGTTTTTCTTATGTTCAATTAAGGGGTATTCAAGGTATCTTATTTTTTCTTTGCAATTACTGCATATATTTTCTCCATCTGTATTTTTCCCGCATATCAGACAGTGTGAAGGCAGCAGGAGATTCAATGGATTAAATTTATTAGCCAAATGTTTTACCAAAGAGGTCAAAATTTTCCTCTGCCCTCTTTTTGAGTGTAGTTACTTTTTCTTTAAGTTTTTTCTGTATTGTTTCCCGCTCTGTGAAATTTTTGTTAAATACGGTTTTAAAGTCGTTTATCGATAAATTTTCATAGCTTTCTATCCCGTCTATTTCCAATTCTTCCATAAGGGAGCGAACTTTCGGGTCATAGGGCAGGCCTACAAATGCTTTTTCTTTCATGACTGAAAGGAGAATTGAGTGGTATCGCATTCCGACGACAAATTCACTTTTTTCTATTATGTATGGGTATTGTTCAATATACTCCGGCGTGATTAATGGACTTTCTAAAATTTCTGCTAGATTTTTTGCGATTTCTCCGTCTCTTTCCGGGTAGAACGGGAGGATAATTATTGGAAGGCCAGTGCTTTTTTTAATATAGTTCCCGACATCTGCAAGCACTATTAAAGGGGGCATTTTCCTGGCTTTTCCTATTGCATAAACAATGAAACGGCCAAACGGAAGTGGTATGCTTATTTGCTCTTTATAGAGAAAAGCCAAATCGGCTGTTAGATTGATTTTTTTGTTGACGCCTATGTTTTTTAGTACATTTTGGGAATGTGCATCTCTTACTGTTATAAGATCTGCTTTGTTAAGGATGTTTTTTACTGCAATTTTATTTACTTGCTTGTTCAATGGCCCTATGCCCTGTGCAAATATGGCGGCCTTTTTATGCAGCAATTTTGCAGTTTTTATAATAAACAGGTAGTAGTGCAAACTTTTTGAGCTTGTTTTATCCTGGAGAATTCCTCCCCCACCGCTGACTATGACATCATTTTTTTTAATGGCAGAGTAAATTGCTTTTATGCTGTTTCTCCTGAACTCTTTTATGTTGCGGGGATTTTTTACAAGTGAATGTACGCAATGGCCCCGATCTTCGAATTTTGTTTTCATAACATGAAAGATCATTTCGTCGCCTGCATTTCCAAAGCCGAAGTATCCTGTTAGCAGAATTTTCATCTTTTTCCTTTCCCTGTCATTACCCTGAAAGCAAATGCGATGACATTTCCCATTCTTATAATTCTTTTAGGTTGTATGATGATGCGGTACAGCCATTCTAATCCTGTTCGCTGGATAAAGCCGGGAGCCCTTTTTACTTCACCGCTCCAGACATCCAATGACCCCCCTACTCCTATGTTGAGCGGTATATTCAATTCGTCTTTGTGACGCCATATCCATTTTTCCTGTTTCCCGCCTCCCATTCCAACAAGAAGTATCTGGGTATTGTTTTTCTTGATTTCATTTATGATATTTTTTTCTTCCCTCTCGTCAAAATATCCTGAATGAAAACCGACTATATTGATATTCGGGAAGCAATTCTTTATATTTGTGACTGCTTTTTTTAACACTTCTTCTTTGGTTCCCAAGAGGTATATTTTGTAGCCTTTTTTATTTGCAAACTCTAAAAGATGCCAGGCGAACTCCACTCCTGGTATTCTATGCAGGATTCGCTTTCCTTGCATTCTGGTTCCCCATACGATACCTATTCCATCCGGAATGACCAGGTCGCTTTTTTTGACAATGTCAAAAAAGGCTTTATCTTTAAAAACTTTTCCAGCCATTTCTCCGTTCAGCGTTACAATGAGATGAAATTTCCCCGATTTGACAAACTGTTCTGCGATATATAATGTATTTCTCATATTCCGATTTGATATTGTTATATTGAAAAAATTTATTTCCTCTTTTTTTCTTTCCGGGTACCATGTGAGCAGAAAGATAAATTTTGGAAGCGAAAGAATTCTTGGCAATCTTTTTGGGTCCAGGATGAATCTATAAAACCATTCTAACCCCAATTTTTGTACAGTTTGTGGTGCCCTTTTGAGCTCGCCGGACAGCACGTTAAAGCTTCCCCCTACTCCCATAGCAAATTTTACGTTTAACCTGTCTAAATTGTTATAGATAAACTTTTCTTGTTTTGGACTTCCCATGCCAACAAACAGTATGTCTGCGTCGCTGTTTTTTATGCCGGTGACAACTTTTTCTTCATCTTCAAAATACCCATTATGAAATCCGGCTATTTCTATTTGAGGGTGAGTGTTTTTGATTTCAGCTACTGCTTTTTTTATTGTTTCTTCTTTTGCTCCCAGCAGGTAAACTCTGTATTTATTTTTGGCTGAAAGCCTTAAAATGGACATAAACAGGTCTATCCCTGCAATGCGTTCTTTGATTTTCTTTTTATATAATATTTTTGATCCCAAAACTATTCCAATACCATCGACAAAGTTTAAATCGCTTTTTTTCAGAATTTCTTCTAATTCGTCGTCTTTTTTTGCCTTAAGAACTTTTTCAGGGTTTATTGCTACGGCAAAACATGGTTTTCTGTTATGCAGAAAAGTTTTTATTTTGTCTATTGCTTCTTCTATTGTGACATTGTCAACGGGGATGTCAGCAATGTTTATCCTCATATCCTCATATATATAAACCCTAATTTTTTTGCTTTTTCTTTGTCAATGAGTCTTCTTGCATCGAATATAATAGCGTTTTTTTTGGTTAAACTTTTCCATGTGTTGGGCTCTATCTTGAAGTTGTCTTGATTTATCGGGAGAATAATAACATCGGCATCTTTGACAGTTTCCTGAATGCTATTTCTTTTTAGCGGGAAATCTCCAGTTACATTGGGGTCAAACCAATTGACTTCTCCGCCGCTTTGAAGTATGAGCTCTTTTAATCGCATTGCCGGGCTTTCTGAAATATCGGGGGAGTTATCTTTCATTGCCACCCCAAGGATTGCAAATTTGCTGTGTTCTACTTCTTTACCTGCTTTTTTTAATGCACTTTCTAAATAATTTAAGATATTTCTTGGTCTTTGTTGATTTACTTCCCGTGCTGTATGTAAAATTTCCATCGGTAATTTCATTTTATCTGTTTTATCAAAGAGATAGAGGGAAGAGTACGGAATGCAGTGTCCTCCTACTCCAATTCCAGGTTTTAGTAAATGCACGCGCTTATGTGTATTTGCTACATTTATCACTTCCAGCGTATCGATATCCATTTTTTCAGCGAGAGAAGCAAGTTCATTTGCAAGGGCAATGTTTACATCTCTTGAGCTATTTTCAATGAGTTTAGCCATTTCTACAACTTCTGGCTCTGTTGCAACTATGATGTCCTCCTTGTTTATCATTCTTAGCAGTTTATATGCTTTGTTTGTACTTTTTTCATCTACCCCAGCAACTGCTACTGGCATCGTTTGAAATTCTTCAAATGCTTTTCCTTCTGCAATGCGTTCTGAAGAGTATGCTAAATAAAAATCTTTAGAGCACTTTAGTTTGCTTTCCTTTTCAAGGATAGGCAGTGCCACTTCTCTCGTGGTGCCGGGCGGTACGGTGGAGCGAATCAGCACGAGGTCTCCTTTTTTAAGGTTTTTCCCTACTGATTTTATTGCAGCATTAAAGATTTCGTTTTGCAGTACGCCATTTTTGATTGGAATTCCTACAGTGACAATGATTTTATCTGCATTTTTGAGGCCTTCACTGATTGAGGCCGTAGGGACAAAAAGGCCTTTTTTTATTGTATTTTCTAAAATTTCTTCTATTGTTTTACCTTTGTAATATTCAACGATGTGGGTTTTATATTTTTTAAGGTTTTCGACATATTTACTATTTATATCAATGCCGTATACTTTTTCCCCATACATTGCATATGTGAGCGATAGCGGTAAACCTACAAAACCTAACCCCAATACTGCTATATTTTTCATATTTTCCTCCGTGGAAACATTACTAACTAATTGCAATTTTACAAAAGGAAAAAATATTTGCAACTTCTATTTTTTTTAAGATTTACGACTTGACTAATGAAAAAAAGCTTTTATTATGTATTTACGATGAAGATTTTCGATGAAATTCTCCAGACATTGACTGATTTTTCTATTAGAGATGTACGTGTCGGTAAAAACTGGACTGTGGTTGAAAGTAAAAATTGTGGTTTCGGATTAAATTTCCCTGAGACATATCATATGTTCACCCGGTTCACCGGCGAGCTTATCGGCCGAAGTGCAAAGGAAATTGCTCAATTTTCAAAATCCTGGAATCCGACGGAGGCAAGCATTGGAGTTGCTGCCATTAATTCTTTAATAGATCCTGTCGGGGAGAAAATTAATGGATTAGATTACGTTGAGGAAATTGCTGAGGGGAAGAAAATTGTGTTCATCGGGCATTTCCCAAGACTGGATAAGATAAAAAACAGGGCAAGGTCTTTAGAAATTATAGAGAAGGTGCCAAAGGAAGGTGATTATCCTGATACTGCATCTGAATTTCTTATTCCTCAAGCGGACGTAGTGGTAATTTCAGGGAGTGTATTTGTTAATAAAACTTACAAGAGACTACTTGAATTATCTAAAAATTGTTATACAATATTGCTTGGGCCATCCGTAATAATGAGTGATGTCTTATTTGAGTATGGCGTGGATGCGCTTGCTGGAAGTACAGTACTAAATCCCACAAAGGTATTAATCGCTGTTTCCCAAGGAGCTCATTTAAAAGACTTTAGCAAGTACCTTCAATATATAATACGGTTTAGAGAAAAGAGGTGAAGCTATGCTTACAGAACTCTCTGTAAAAGATTTCATTAGGAAGCTGGCGTTGGATACTCCTACTCCCGGCGGAGGAAGTGCAGCTGCTTTAACTGGCTCAATGAGTGCAGCTCTTATTGAGATGGTTTTGCAGGTTTCTTTAAAAAAGAAAGATGACCCGGACGAAGTGGAAAAATGCAAAGAGGTAGCAAAAAAGTGCAGTAGATTGTCAAAAAAGCTGGTTTTGCTTGTGGACGAAGACGCTATGGCTTTTGATAAGGTGATGGCGGCATATAAAATGCCGAGAAAAAATGAGGAAGAAAAAGAGCACAGAAGAACGGAAATACAATTAGGGCTGAAGGCTGCGTCTCTTGTGCCGCTTGAAGTGATGCGCAATGTTAAAGAGCTGTTTGATTATTTTGATTTTGCGATAAACAATACAGTGGATTCGGCTATAAGTGATGTAGGAGTAGCATTGCTTTTCGCGGATGCTGCTACCCGAGGTGCTTTTTACAATGTAGTTATTAACTTAAAATTTTTGAAAGACGAGAATTTTAAGAAGGAAATAGAGGATGAGGCAACAAAAATCATTCTTTTTGTAAAAAGCAGGTTAGATGTTTTTGAGGAAAAGATTCAAAAGCGTCTTAATCCCAAAGCATAAGGGATTAATTTTAGTAAGGAGGATTAATTAACGAATGAATTACGATGACACGGATGTGGATTTAAGTATTACCAGGGAAGATCTTGGTAAAAAGACTGCAAGGGAGCTCTATAAAATTTCAAAAGCTATAAAAGTCAAAAATTACACCCATTTTCGAAAACCTGATCTTCTTGTCGAAATTGAGAAAAGAATGAACGAAATTAAAGGAGAAAAAGGCATTGGCGGAGGAACGCCCGGTGGCAGGATTGCTGTTGATAAAGACGAGGCAAAGGGAGCTGTAAAAGTGCAAATGAGCCAGGAAAACAGAACAAAAGAAAGGCCGTTAGGGTCTGCTCAACAATGCAAAACCGGAGAAAAAGAAAAGGAAGAAATGTTTGTTAAAGGGCTCCTCGAGATACACCCTGATGGATATGGATTTTTGAGGGCTAATTATTTTCCTTCCTTCTCTGATGTATACGTATCTCCACCATTGATAAGAAGATTTGGTTTAAGAACCGGTGATACTGTCTCTGGACCAGTCCAGGGTCCGCAGAGGGACGGCAGCAAATATTCTTCTTTAGTTGTAGTAAAGACGATTAATGGGGTAAAAGTTACCGGCTATTTAAAACGTCCTGTATTTGAAACCCTTACGCCTATGTATCCAGATCAAAGGATTATACTGGAAACTCCGGGATGTAATATTGCCCTTAGGATTATGGACCTTGTTGACCCGTTAGGCAAGGGGCAGAGAGGACTTATTGTTTCTCCGCCTAAAGCAGGAAAAACAACACTCATTAAGGCAATTGCTCAGAGTGTTACTAAAAATCATCCTGAAATTACGCTTATGGTTTTACTGATAGATGAGCGTCCCGAAGAAGTGACAGATATGCAAATGTCTGTTTCTGCTGAGGTGATAAGTTCCACATTTGATCAATCCCCTGAAAATCATATAAGAGTTGTCGAGCTGGCACTTGAGCGGGCAAAAAGACTTGTTGAGATGGGACAAGATGTCATGATTTTACTGGATGGCATTACCCGCTTAACCAGGGCGTACAATCTTTTGAGTTCAAATACAGGAAAAACTCTGTCAGGTGGTTTGGATCCATCTGCAATTAAAGGGCCTAAAAAATTCCTTGGTGCTGCAAGAAATATTTTAAATGGCGGGAGTCTCACAATGCTTGCTACTGCACTGATTGATACAGGGTCCAGGCTTGACCAGGTTATATATGAAGAATTTAAAGGCACTGGTAATATGGAAATTATATTGAACAGATCACTTGCAGAGCAGATGTTGTTTCCTGCTGTAGATATAAAAAGGTCCGGTACAAGAAAAGAAGAACTTTTATATACACCGGAGGAATACAAAAAGATTTGGACTTTGAGGAAATTCATTAGCTCTTTTGATCCCTCTGAATCTTTGTCAAGGTTACTGGATATGCTGAAGAAGACTGAGTCAAATAAAGAATTTCTCGAAAGTATAATGACCGGCGATGAAAAATAGAACAGGGAAAATAGAAGTTATAACAGGGTGTATGTTTTCTGGAAAAAGCGAGGAACTTTTGCGAAGGGTTCGGCGGGCGCGCATTGCAAAGCAGAAAATACAGGTATTTAAGCCCTTAATTGATACAAGATATTCTGAGGTAGAAATTGTTTCCCATGACGGAGAAAAAGTGCAGGGATACCCGGTAAAATCAGCAGTGGAAATTATGGATAAAATTGACAGCGATACGGATGTCATTGCAATAGATGAGGCACAGTTTTTTGACGATTCACTTGTGGATGTTGTTAACAATATGGCAGGTGATGGCAGGCGTGTTATTGTGGCAGGATTAGATATGAATTTTCGTGGGGAACCTTTTGGGCCAATGCCCGATCTTATGGCCATTGCGGACGAGGTGTTGAAACTTCATGCTATCTGTGCTATTTGTGGAGGAGAAGCTACCAGGACACAGCGGCTGATTGACGGGCAACCGGCAAATTACGATGACCCAATTATTGTAATAGGGGCATTGGAAAAATATGAAGCACGATGCCGAAAGCATCATTATGTTTTAAATATACCTAACGAGCAGAGTAAGTAATCTATGAGAAATAAGTTAGAAAAATTAGTCAAAAGGTATGATGAACTGACCGGCCTTCTTTCAAAACCAGAAGTGCTCTCCAATCAGCAACTTGTTAAGCAATATTCAGTAGAACGGAAAGAGCTTCAGGATCTTATAGAAAAGTTTAGAACATTTTTAAATCTTGAAAAAGAATTGAATGAGGCATCTGATTTACTGACGAGCGATGATCCCGAAATGAAAAAGCTTGCTGAAAAAGAAATTGAGATTCTGACAGAAGAAAAGGAGAGAATACTTAAAGAAATAAAACTTTCACTTATACCGAAGGACCCGATGGATGGGAAAAATATTATTATGGAAATACGTGCAGGAGTTGGCGGAGGCGAAGCGGCTCTTTTTGCAGCAGACTTGTATAAAATGTACACAATATACGCTGAAAAAAAGGGTTGGAAAGTGGAGATCATGGATTCTCACCCGACCGATATCGGTGGATTTAAGTCAATTATTTTTTCCATTTCAGGGAAGAATGCTTATAGGTATTTTAAATATGAAAGCGGGGTGCATAGGGTTCAAAGAGTGCCCGAAACGGAAGCGTCTGGAAGAATTCACACATCTACTGTGACAGTTGCGGTTCTTCCTGAGGCAGAGACGGTTGATTTGGAAGAAAGTGTTAACCCCGAAGATTTGCGTATAGATGTTTATCACGCCAGCGGGCATGGCGGACAGAATGTGCAAAAGGTTGCAACAGCTATACGCATTTTGCATAAACCAACAGGTATTATGGTAACTTGCCAGGATGAGCGTTCTCAACTCCAGAATAAAATTAAGGCGATGAGAATTCTTTATGCGAGACTGTATGATTTTTACCAGAGTCAAAAAGATCAGGAAATGATTGAAAAACGGCGTTCTCAGATTGGCAGGGGAAACCGAAATGAAAGGATCAGGACATATAATTTCCCGCAGGGGCGTGTGACAGATCATCGCATTAACTTTTCACTGTATAATCTTCCTTCCGTTTTGGAAGGAGAAATAGACGAGCTGCTTAATAAGCTTATTGAAGAGGATGAAAGGGAACAGTTAGACCTGCTGGAAGCCAAAGAGTAGCGATCTGTTAATGGATGTAAAGTCTCTTATTTTGTTTGGGCAAAAATCTTTAAACAATATAACTGATACTCCACGTTTAGAATCTGAGCTTTTGCTTTCTTATGTATTAAAAATGGGAAGGGAAAAGGTTCTTGCATGTTTTAAGGAAAATGTTTTGCCTGCTGACGAAGAAAATTTTAAATTGCTTGTCAAAAAACGGCAGTCAGGCTGTCCTTTTTCTTATATAACATGTCATAAAGCTTTTATGGGGTTGGATTTTTTTGTGCCGGAAGGAGTACTCATTCCTCGCCCGGAGACAGAGATGTTAGTGGAAGAGGCGGTAAAAATGTCTCACGGGGAAGAGAAATATCTGCTTGATATAGGCACTGGTACTGGTTGTATTATTCTTTCTTTTCTTTATTATAATCACAAAAGCAGTGGTTTAGGCATCGATGTTTCAGATGTTGCTATTGAAACGGCTAAAAAAAATGCATTACAATTTAATCTATCTGACAGAGTAGATTTTGTATGGAGAGATTACAATGAGCTTGCTTTTGACGGAGAATTTGACATTGTAGTTTCTAATCCTCCGTATGTGAAAAAGGAAAGTTGTAAAAACCTTTATTTTGAGCCTACTAAAGCTCTTGACGGAGGGAGTGACGGGTTTGATTTTTACCCGGGCCTCATCAGGAAGGCTTATAAATTCCTGAGGAAAGAAGGGATATTGATTATTGAAATTGACGACGGAATGGAACAGGCAATAAGGAATGAAATGGAAAAAACCGGATATAAAGATATTGAAATCTTAAAGGATCTTGCAGGGTTATATAGAATAGCCGAAGGAGTTAAATAAGTGGAAGAATTTGAATTAGCCAGGAAAGCTTTGCTGGAACACAAGATTATCGCTTTCCCTACGGACACAGTCATAGGGATTGGCGTGAACGGACTGGACCAGCTTGCAGTGAAGAAACTGTTTGCATTGAAAAACAGGCCGTATGATAAACCGCTTGTTTTGCTTACTTATTCTTTCACGGAGATTTTTAAGTACGCAAGACTTATCCCGTCTTACGCATATCCTTTGCTGAAGACGTATTTTCCCGGGCCAATGACAGCAGTGTTTTATTCTGATGAAGTTTTGTATACAACTCCTTTAGGCAAAGGGACAAGCATTGGCGTAAGAATCCCGGATTTACCTGTTTTGCTTGATTTTCTTGGGTACATAAAAATGCCCATTCTTGCAACGAGCGCTAATATATCCAACAGGCCCGCACTGCTTACAAAGGAAGATGTTGTAAATGTTTTTGGCGGCTCTGTGCATCCAGTACTTTTTGAGTATAATGTAACAGGCAGTAATGTTTCTTCTACTGTAATCGATTGCAGAGGCGAGACTTCTGTAATGTTAAGGAAGGGAGAAATAAATATATGAAGATAGTAACATACGGTAATCCGGTACTTAGGAAAAAGGCGCAAAAGATAAAAAGTGTTGATAAAAAAATAGTTAACCTTGTGAAGGAAATGTTTAAAGCAATGGAAATTAACGAAACTCCTGGGCTGGGGCTTGCTGCTCCGCAGGTGGGGGTTTCTATTGCTTTATTCATATATAGGCTGGAAGATGGCAGAGGCGTTGTAATAAATCCCGAGATTGTTTCCAAACAAGGAGAAGAAGTAAAAGAGGAGGGATGTCTTTCTGTACCGGGTGTTTATGGCCCGGTAAAACGTGCTGAAAAAATTATTGTTAAAGGATTAAATATTAAAGGCAAAAGATTTAAAATGGAACTGGACGGGTTGAAAGCTCGTATGTTTCAGCATGAAATCGATCATCTAAATGGTATTATTTTTACCGATTATATTGAAGCGATAGAAGAATTTAACGTGGAGGAGGGGTATAAATTGCCCGAACAATTAGTAGAAAGGTTTAAGGGAAAATGAAAATTGTTTTTTTTGGTTCTTCCTCTTTTTCTATTCCATTTCTTGAAGCGCTAAAAGAAGATATAGCGCTTGTTGTTACTATGCCGGATAAGCCTCAAAAGAGAGGGAAAAACCTTCTTCCCAATCCTGTAAAAAAGAGAGCAATAGAACTTGGACTGCCATTTATTACTGTCCAGGAGTTTGATGTAAACTGCAAGGGCAGGATAGAATTTGTTTCCCCTGATCTATTTGTCGTTGTGTCTTTTGGGAAAATTATTCCCGGCTATATTTTATCTATTCCACAATGTGCTTTAAATTTGCATCCTTCCGAACTTCCGTTGTACAGGGGCGCAGCTCCCATAGAGAGGCAAATAATGGATGGTGTGACGAAGAGCGCTGTTTCTGTTATGGTGATGAATGAAAAATTGGATAAAGGCGGCGTACTCCTAAAACAGCCTCTTGAAATTTCGTTTGATGATACACGGGAAGATGTTGAACAAAAAATTGTAAATATGGGTATCCCGTTGTTAAAACAAGCTATATCTATGGTAAAAGATGGACATTACAGCGAAATAACCCAGCAGGGAAAAGGAAGCTATGCAAAGAAGATTACAAAAGAGGATGAACTGATACACTGGGAAGAAGATAATGTGCGTATATATAATAAGATAAGAGCACTGTGTCCTACCCCCGCTTCATTTACTTTTTTTAGAGGGAAACGGCTCAAACTATTTAAGGCAGACACTTTAAATCTCGATAAAGGAGTCCCCGGAGAAATTATCGATTTATTAAAAGAGGGTTTTGTTGTACAATGCGGAACGGGCGCATTGCTTGTAAGAGAAGTGCAGATTGAAGGGAAAAGGCGTATTTGTGCTTCAGAGTTTATTAACGGGACCAGATTAAAAATTGGCGAAAAGTTGGGCTGAATACAAGGAGGAAAGATGAAAATTATTGTTACTGTAAAGGTAGTGCCTGAAGAGATTATGATTGACAAAGAAACTGGAAGAGTGATAAGAGAGAATGTCAAATCTATTTTTAACCCACTTGATCTTCTTGCTGCCGAGGAGGGAAGGAAACTGAAAGAAGAGTTTGGTGGGGAACTTATAGCAGTATCAATGGCGCCTCCGAAGGAGAGCGAATTGCTTTCCACTTTATTTAAGTACGGATTTGATCGCGTGATACTGCTTACCGATAGAGCATTTGCCGGTTCTGATACTATTGCAACGGCTTTTGTGCTGAGCAGTGCGATTAAAAAACTTGTTCCGGATTACGATCTGATACTGCAGGGAGATTATTCTCTCGATGGTGCTACGGGCCAGCTTGGGGGCGAAATCGCAGCTCTTTTGGGTATTCCTTTTGTTTTCCAGGCAATCTCTGTAAAAATGGATGAATCGCTTCAAATAGAACGATCGACAGAAGAATCAATAGAGAGATATACACTGAAACTGCCTGCACTTGTTTCCGTGAGAAGAGGGATCAATAATGGCATAGCAGTGAATCTTTTTAGTCTTATGGACGAGATGGAAAAAAGCGTTGAAACATATACGAACAAAGAGCTGAATTTTCCCGAAGAAAAAACTGGCAAATCAGGTTCAAAGACAGATGTAATAGACGTTATTCAGGTTGAGCTTCCCGTTAGCACTGAATTGATAAAAGAGGGTGGAGCTGAACATCTTGCAGATTTCCTTGAGAAGGCAGGTGTTGTATGAAATTTCTTGTTGTAGTAAACAAATATAACGGCATTATTAAAAAGGTAAGCAAATTAGGCGGGGAGATTTTTGTTGCGGGTTTTGATAAAAAGAGCAATGCCAATTTTGTGCCCTCTCACGAAATAACGAATGCAATCGAAGGGTGCAGCTTTTTAATGAAAGTTTGCGACGAGCTTGTCCCTGATGCTGTCTTTTTTTCGTCTGACCTTATATTGAGAGAAACTGCGTCTTATTTTTCCGGGAAGAGGGAACTTGGACTGGTTGCCCACAGCAAGAAGTTGAAAATGGATGGCGGCAGACTGATAGGAACGGTTCCCGGCGGTAATAACCTTTTTGCAGAGGTATTATCCGTTTCTTCTCCCGCACTGCTTATTTTAAAGGACGACAAAATGGTGGAGACACCTTCTATTAAACCAAAGTATGTTCCATTTGAGACAAGTAGTTTGATCCGGCTTGACTCTGTTGAAAAAGCATCTGTAAATCCTGTTAAGACAGCGCATATTGTTATAGGGGTAGGGAGAGGCGTAAAAAATTCTCTTATGCCGGAGGTAGAGAAATTTGCAAAAAGTATTAATGGAGAAATCGGCTGTACAAGGCCTTTAGCAGATATAGGGATGTTTCCCGAAGAAAGCATGATAGGAGAGACAGGCATATCTATTGCACCCGATATCTATATTGCATTGGGTATATCAGGCGCACTGCAGCATATGACCGGGATTAATGCCAGGCATGTCATTGCAGTGAATAGCGATCCTGATGCCCCAATTTTTTCAAAGAGTGAAATTTCAATCAACCAGCCCGTTGAAGTTGTTTTAAAGGATCTCAGGAAATGCCTAAAAAGTTTTTCACTGTAAGCAAAAGGACTGATGTAATACAGAAGATACCTCCTCTTATTACACTTTCCCCTTCTTACGAGGAGATGGATATTTTATCTGCTGTTGGCAGGATTGCTGGCAGGGATGTTTTTGCGTCATTTAGTATTCCATCTTTTAAAAAATCTCTTGTGGACGGTTTTGCTGTGCATTGCGCAGACACCCGGGGTGCATCAAACGGCAATCCTATTCCGCTTAAATTAGTTGGCGAGACGCATATTGGAGATTTTCCTTCTATTCGTTTGGCTGATGATGAAGCAGTTTTTACGCCGACAGGAGGGGTAGTCGTTGATGGAGCTGATGCCGTTGTTATGTTTGAATATACTGAGATGCGCGGCAATGAAATCTTTGTTATGAAAGAGGCTGCAAAAGGTGAAAATGTTTTACCTGTCGGCGATGATATCCAAAAAGACAGCATCATACTCGAAAAAGGAGATTTTATTACACCTGAGAAGATTGCCGGAATAAGAAGTTTTGGGATAAAAAAAATTTTTGTTTTTAAGCCCGTAAAGGTGGGTATTTTTGCCACAGGAGATGAGCTTTGCGACGAAGGAGAACTTGAAAAAGGCAAAGTATATGACAGCAACAGCTATGCTCTTACTGCGGAAGTTATTAAAGACGGGTTCGTTGTGAGCAGGTACGAAATTGTGAAGGATGACAGGGAGAAAATTATCTCCACTTTTAAAACTGCACTTAACGAAAATGATGTTGTCCTTATGAGTGGAGGTACAAGCAAAGGCAGCTTTGATTTTACTATGGAGGCAATCGACTTGTTAGGCAAGCCCGGTGTTGTTATTCATGGGATGCATCTTTCGCCTGGGAAGCCTACTGTATTTGGAGTGGTCGACGGCAAGCTTATTGTGGGGCTTTCAGGTAATCCGCTTGCATCCTTTCTTGTATATCGAAGCGTTGTGCGAAATATTATATTCCAAAAGATGGGTATTAAATTAAAGAGAAAAGTTGTATTTGCAGAGCTTACCGAGAATATTCCATCACGAAAGGGCAGAGAAGAATTTATTATAGGGAAGTTTAGTTTGGATAATGGCAAGAACTTTGTTGCACCAATATTTTCTGAATCAGCATTTGTGAGCCCCCTGCTTTTTGGTGATGGCATTATAACTATCCCGCTTATGAGCGAAGGCCTAAAAAAAGGGGAAAAGGTGATGTTTGAGTTATGGTAGAAAGAGAACTGTTTTTGAAAAAGAAATCATTAAAAGAGGCATTGCAGATCTGGGAAAATGCACTGGATGAATTAGGATTTAAAGGAAAAATTAATGAAGAGAAAGTTTCTTCCCACGAATCTGCTTTTAGAATTACTTCAAGAGAAGTGCGGTCAAAGTTTTCATCTCCTTTTTATACGGCTTCCGCTGTGGATGGGATTGCTGTAAAAGCAGAAGATACGTATGGGGCAACATTAGCTAATCCTAAGGTTTTAATGTTCGGTAAGGATGGCGTGATGCTAGACACAGGAGATCCTCTTCCTTTTGATTGCAATGCAGTAGTTATGGTTGAAAACATAGAGATAAAAGATAATACGTTTAAGATTTTTTCTTCTATTAATCCGTATAAGAATGTGCGGCTCATCGGGGAAGATATCGGGATAGAAGAGACACTTCTTTTCCCTCACGAGTTGATACATCCTTCCCATATTGGGGTTATGCTTGCCGGCGGAGTTACAGAGGTTTGGGTAAAGAGGAAACCGGTTGTTGCAATTATTCCAACAGGTGAGGAGATTAAAAAACCTGGCGATAAACTTACTGAAGGGGATATTATCGATACAAACTCTTATATGCTTAAAGCAATGGTAGAAAAATGGGGTGGGAGGGGCGTTATTTCCGGGATTAAACCAAATGATATAAATATAATATCCGAAGAAGTCAAAAAGGTTCTTTCAAAAGCGGATATGGTGCTTGTTATAGGCGGTTCTGCAAAAGGGAACAAAGATCTTACGGGAAGAGTTTTTTCACGTTTAGGTAAAGTGCTTGTTCACGGCGTATCTATACAGCCAGGTAAGCCCGTTATCTTAGGAGTGGTTGACGAGAAACCTGTGATGGGGATGCCCGGATTTCCTGTATCAGCATATATTGCTTCACGTATTTTTCTAAAAAAAGCTGTCTTAAAGATGCAAGGCGGCGGTGAAGATAAACCTAAAACTATCGAAGCGATAGTAAAAAGGCCGATTACCTCTTCAATTGGCGTGGACGAGTTTGTGCGTGTAAAGATCGGAGAAGTGCAGGGCGAAACTATTGCAGTGCCTTTGAAAAAAGGGGCTGGTGTTCTTTCGTCTGTTGCTCGCGCTGATGGACTGCTTTGTGTACCATTTGACGATGAGGGCATAGAAAGTGGAAGCAAGGTATCCGTTGAGTTGATAAAAAGTGAGGATAAAATTAAGAATCAATTAATTTTTATAGGGAGCAATGACCCTCTTCTTAATGCTTTAATGGTATTTATAAAAAAGTCCCACCCTGATTTTAAGGTTGGCATTATAAATAGCGGGAGTTTAGGCGGCCTGCTTGCTCTTGAAAGAGGAGAGTGCAATTTTACTGCAACACACCTATTTGACGCAGGCACAGTCACATATAACACGTCATTTTTAGAAAAATATGTAACAAAAGAAGTTGTTGTGGTGCCTTTCAGTCTTCGCGAACAGGGATTTGTTGTTAAAAAAGGCAATCCCAAAAATATAAAAACAATAAAAGACCTTACGAGAGAGGATGTCTCATTTGTTAACAGGCAAAAGGGCTCTGGCACTCGCGTACTCTTTGACTACTTACTTAAGGAAAACGGTATAGATATAAAAATGATAAAAGGTTATTCTCATGAGGAGTATACACATCTTGCTGTTGCAAACAATGTAAAACTTGGTGGCGCAGACTGCGGCATGGCAATTCGTTATGTGGGAGATGCACTTAGCCTGGATTTTATTCCTGTTAAAACTGAACAGTATGACCTTGTATTCTTAAAAAGCGATATAAACAGGAAAGAGGTTTCTTTGATACTTGATGCAATAAAATCAGATGGATTCAAAAAAGTTGCAGATAAATTTAATGGTTATAAGCTAAATGTAGATTGGCCGTGAAGTAGCAGTATTGCTGTAAACTGTTCCTGAGGGGGCTTTGTGCAGAAGAAAATTAATAAAAATGTTGTTATTCTAGGATTTGTGAGTTTCTTGAACGACACTTCATCCGAGATGATTACGAGAGTGCTTCCTCTATTTCTTGAATCTATTGGAGCAGGCGGTGCTTTCATTGGAGTGATAGAAGGAATAGCGGAAAGTACGGCATCTTTACTCAAAATGTTCTTTGGTTATTTTTCTGACAAGCTTAAAAACAGAAAATTCTTTACAGTTCTTGGTTACGCCGAGTCTATGTTAATGAGATGCTTTCTTCCCTTTGTGTATACTCCTGTAAGCGTATTATGGTTAAGATCGCTTGAAAGAGTTGGCAAAGGAATAAGAACTGCCCCAAGAGATGCTTTAATTTCTTCTTATACGACAAAAGGGAACAGAGGATTATATTTTGGATTTCACAGAGCACTGGATACATTTGGGGCTGTAGCAGGCCCTTTACTTGGCATGTGGGTTCTTCGCAAATTTGGAGTAACTCAGTATTCAACTCTTTTTAAGTTTGCGCTTATTCCTGCGGTACTTGCTGTTATTCTTGCCCTCTTTGTAAAAGAAAAGAAATTCAGGGAGGAGATTAAGAAGGAAAGGCAAAAATCTAAATTCAAGTTAGGCAAAAAGTTTTATTACTACATTTTTGTTGTTACTCTGTTTACTATTGGCAATAGCTCAGATGCTTTTATTACAATGTATGCAGGTAAATTGGGACTGCTTTCTATTGCCATTCTTTTTTTGTGGGCTATTCACAATATTACTTATGGGTTGCTTTCTGTTCCTTTTGGTGCACTTTCTGATAAGATCGGGAGAAAAGCTACTATAATTATGGGATATGCAATTTATGGATTATCCTATTTAGGTTTTGCTTTGACTAAGAACGCAAGTTTACTGTATTTTTTGCTGCCGCTATACGGGGTGTACTATGCATTTGCCAAAGGAGCGCAAAAGGCATTTGTTTCCGACCTTGTTGAAAGAGAAGATGCAAGGGGCACTGCATATGGCATTTATAGCTTTGGGGTAGGTATTATGGCGTTTCCTGCTTCTCTTATTGCCGGTATTCTTTATCAGTATGTTTCTCCACGCATGCCGTTCTATTTTGGCGGTATTATAGCAACTGTAGCTACAATTTTAATGTTATTTGTTTAGGAGGTTAAAGTGGCAAAAGTAACTGTAAAATTTTATGCAACTATGCGGGAAAAAGTAAAAACTGATCATATAGAGCTTGAGGCCGACACTTTTAGAAAGGCAATTGAAATTTTGATTAAAATGCATCCTTTACTGAAAGAGGAGATAATTGATGACGATTTTGAATTAAAAGACAGGTATGTTTACCTTGTAAACGGAAGAAACATTGTATTTTTAAAAGGATTAGATTCGAAGCTAAAGGACGGCGATAAGCTTGCTATCTTTCCTCCTGTTGCAGGGGGGTAGTTAATGGTATTCTTGTTTTCTCTTTATTAGAGTAGTAGTTTCACAGGCAGTGAAACTACTACAGCATATTGACAAAAAAAAACTTTATGGTATTTTTGATTTGCAGACAACAGCAGTAAAAATTGATTATTAAGGAGGAAAAGAAATGGCAAAAGTAAAGATTGTAACTGACTCAACCTGTTATTTACCGGATGAAATTGTCAAAAAGTACGATATAAAAATTGTACCTCTGTATGTAAGATTCGGTGATAACATGTTTAAGGAACGTGTGGATATAGAAGACGAGGATTTTTATAGGCGTATAAGGGAAGGAGAGCTGCCAGATACTACTCAACCAGCTGCTACTGATTTTATTACAGTTTATAAACCACTCATTGAAGAAGGGTACTCAATCATTTCTCCTCTTATTTCTTCCGCGATAAGTGGTGCTGTGAATGCTGCAAATGCCGCTAAAAAGTCATTAGGGGATCCAGATATCCATATTTTTGATGCTAAGTTTACAACGTTAGGGTTAGGATATCAAATAATGGAAATTGCAGAAAGATTGTATGACCAGGGGATGACTAAGGATAAAGTAATCCAGGAGATGCCATCAATACGGGATAGAATGTACAACTTTTTTGTTGTCGGAGACCTGTATTTCCTTGCACGGCTAGGTCGAATTAAAAAAACAGAAGCAGTTTTGGGATCAATGATACAAGTAAAGCCACTTCTTTATATGCGAGATGGAGTTATAGATACTCTTGAGAAACCCCGCACAATGAAAAAGGCAAAAGCAAGGATGATTGAAATTGCAAAACAGATTATAACAGAAAAGGGATTGAAACATATGTCAATCATTTGGAGCGATAATAGGGAAGAAGCGGAAACATACAGAGATTTGTGTGCAAAAGAATTTAACAAAGAGGTTTCTATGACTCGTTTAGGGCCTGTTATTGCATCGCATACCGGACCGGATATTCTATCCCTTCAATTTAGCACTGAAAGGTAATGTAAAATAGAGCGGCCAGCGAATATATTGTAGCCAAGAATTGTTATTCCTTTTTAACCCGGGGAGTTTTAAGAACAGGGAAAGATAATATAAATTCTGTACCCTTGCCTAATTCACTTTTTACTTCTATTTTGCCGTTATGAGCATATATTAGCTCTTTTATAATTGTAAGTCCAATTCCCAGGCCGCCGGTTGTTCTTGGACGTGATTTTTCTCCTCTGTAGAACCTGTCAAATATGTAGGGCAGTTCTTGTTCTGATATGCCTTTTCCTGTATCTTTAATTGAAATTATGGCGTTTGTTCCTTCTCGAAAACTTTTGATATAAATACCATCTTTATCCGTGTATTTTATTGCATTATCTAAAAGGTTTAGAAGGATTTCTTTTATTCTTTTTCTGTCTGCGTTGACGTAAATGGGTTTGCTGCTTTTGCTTATCTCGACGAATAGATTTTTTTTATTTGCTTCTATTCTAATCATTTCCGATGTTTCTATTACAATGTCATTTAAATTTATTTTTTCAAGGTTTATTTTATATTTTTTGCTGTCTAATGCGGAAAGAACGGAGAGTTCATTTAGCATGCTTTCCATCCGGTCTACTTCACTTTTGATAATTTTAATCGATTTTTCTTTTTCTTTTTTTGTAAAATCTTTGTTGTCCAGTGTTTCTAAGTAGCCGTTAATGACTGTTAAGGGTGTTCTCAGGTCGTGCGATACATTTTGCACAAGTGTTTTTCGCATTTTTTCAATTTCAGATAGATGTTCTGCCATATGGTCTAATGCTCTTGCAAGATGTCCTATTTCATCATTTGTTTTTGCATTTATACGCGCAGAGTAATCTCCTTTTTCTATCTTTTTTGAGAATTTTACCATTTTCTTAATTGGATCTACTATGAGTTGAGAGACAAAAAATGCGAGAGCTGACCCTACTAAAATGGAGATTCCGCCTACCCAGAGGAGAACAAGTTTCATGGTGTTAAGAAATCTCTCTCCGTGGGGTGTCATAAACACTTTGAATCCTGATGGCGTTTCGTGAATAATAATCTGATTGAAACTTCTACCAATGTACAGCCTGGTAAAGAATGCCGAAAAAAAGATTACTACAATTATTAAAAAAATGTAAGTTAATATAAGTTTTACCTTAAAGCTCATCTATTTTTCTCCCTTAAATCTGTATCCTGCGCCGTATACAGATTCTATGTACTCTGGGCGTTTAGGATCGTCGTTTAATTTTTTACGTATGTTTTTAATATAAGCATCTATTGTGCGATCAAACACCACTTCATCATATTCTGTATAAGTTTTGTCCATAATCTGTTCTCTCGAGAACACTACGCCGGGTTTTTCTGCGAGCATTGTTAATATTTTAAATTCCTTTGCTGTTAGTGCAATTTCTGTGCCTTTTTTCGTTACTTTCATCTTTTTTGGGTGTATCTCAAGGTCTTTTATCTTAATTATTCGTTCATCCGAGTAGCTTCTTCTCAGCAGGCTCTTTACTCTTGCTACAACTTCTCTGGGGCTAAAAGGCTTTACTACATAATCATCTGCTCCTAATTCCAGCCCGCCTATTCTATCATCTTCTTCTGCTTTGGCGGTGAGCATAAGAATCGGTATATTTGAATGCCTGCGAATTTTTTTGGCAACTGCTATTCCATCCACGTATGGAAGCATAAGATCTAAAATAATGAGGTGTGGTTTTTCTTTCTCAAAGAGATCCAATGCTTCCTGCCCGTTTCTTGCCTGTACGGTATCAAATCCTGCTTTTTGCAGGTAGAGACTTAAAAGGTCCCTTATGTTCTTTTCATCATCTACTACTAATATTTTTTTCATCGCCCTATTATAATATTCTAATTACCATTACAAAACTATTTATTTGTTTTGCGTTTCCTGAACAATATCTTGTAGAAACTGAGATGATTGATTAGATGTATTATAACTCCCGCAACTAATAGTAGTGATGACTCTGTGTGCAAAACGGTTAATATGGTGGTTCTTTCAAAGACAAGAAGAACACCCGTTATTCCGGAAACCAGGAACGTAATAAGTAGGAATACATCTATACTCATCATCACAAAGAGTCTTGTCAATTTCTTTTTATACTTGAGGATTTCCAGCACTGCAAAACCAATAAGAGCGAAAATAAAACTCCATACATAAAGAGGTCTTTTTTCTTCTCTGGTTTCTTCCAGTTTTTTTCCTTTTCCGTTGTTTTTATCGGCAATTGTGTCGAATTCGTCACTATTGTTAACTTGATCTATGGAATATATTCCGCTTACCAGTTCATTTGTTG
>JAUXIC010000060.1 GCA_030621215.1 Caldisericota bacterium | reverse complement strand
GGGGAAGCTCCCAAATACAGCGCAAAAAGCGGCAATAATGGTGTCCTTGCAATATTGTAACTCAATCGTGCAGAAAAATCTACCAGTGAAATATTAATAAACGAGCGCCATTTGCTCATAATTACTTCGCTTCACTCTCCAGCTGTTTTTTGAAATAAGCATATAATGCATCGTAAAGATAAAATTCTTTTTCAAGAGTTTCGTGGTCATCCTTGCATATCAACCTGTACCCTCTGCCAAAAACATCAAGCGCAACAGCAAGAGGCGAATGCACCACATCTGAATCTGCTTCACTTACAATTGCCTGGACCTTTTTCAATGCAGGGTCCTGAATATCGTACTTCTCCATAAAAGCATCAAACGAGCATTTATCGCCGTGATGCCCCAGCTCTACCCCTTTCATATCAAAGGGAGTACCTTCCGTTATCGTTGACGGATCTACATCCCTTGCAACAAAAACAAACTCCGCATCAGGATCAATAAATCTCTTGATAAGCCATGGACATGCAACTCTGTCCACATGAACTCTTTCCCTCGTTACCCACTTCATAATTACACCCCCTATTTTTTACATTTGTTTGTATTTTATCTCCCTTACAAAATATCTCCAAATTATTCTTGGCTTTTTTTTATTCTGTCATTGCGCCTTCCCTTTTTGTCATCCCGTGCCTCTTTGTCATTCTGAAGGGAGCATTAGCGACAGAAGAATCCCGTATTTGCCTTTATTCTGTCATTGCGAGCCCGAAGGGCGCGGCAATCTCTCTTTTGATTCTTCCGGAATCCCGTCTTTAGTCTTTTTGTCATCCCGTTCTTTCTTTGTCATTCTGCTCTTTTCCTTGGCACGCATTACGACAAGTCTTGTTTCAGAATCTCATATTTGTCATTCCAGACTTGCGTTTGTCATTCTGAAGGAGCGTTAGCGACAGAAGAATCCCGTTTTTATGTTTTTTCTGTCTTTGCACTCCTTTTTTCTTTGTCATTCCGGGCTTGGTCCGGAATCTCTCTTTATCTCTTTTTGTCATTCTGAAGGAGCGCAGCGACAGAAGAATCCCGTTTTGTCCCTTCCTGTCATCCCGTATTTGCCTTTCAAGAGGAGTCTTGAGGGGAATGTGTCCTCGCAAAATGACAAAGAACAAAAAAGGGACAGCTATTCACCTGCCCTTTAAAAATTTATTTCTTTTTAATTTAATTATCCGCCATATGTAATCGTTATCGTCCTTGTGTCGTTGTCCCAGCTGACATCACAGCCAAGAGATTCAGCAACAAAACGAAGAGGCAGCATTGTGCTATCATTTATAATAATTGGTCTCACACTATGGTTATCTGGATCAATGTATACTGAAGTTCCGTTTACGCTTGCTTTTGGACTATCTATCCATAGTTCAATTACTGTTCCTTTAAAATTAATTGTTACCTTTCTCTCTGTTCCATCCCAACCTATTGTTCCACCCAGTGCTTCAACAATGGCTCTAATCGGGACAACTGTTCTTGACCATGCTGAAATGATAACAGGCTTTGTACCTCTTCCGGGATCTATTTCCTGGGATACACCATTTACAACCATCATAGAATTGTCTGGCCAAAGCGTGATAATCATCTTGTTTGGGTTTAATTGTGCACTAACTCCATTAGAAGGTTCAGAGTAATTTGCAGGTGATTGATTATCATATGCTTTTACATAATAGTAATACGTTGTACCTGAAGTAACATTTGTATCTGTATATGTTGTTGTGGAAGCATTAACTGTTCCTATAGGAACAGAAGACTCACCACCTAAAATTGTGCCTCTATAAATTGCATAACCTGCAATTGGGTATGTACCCTGAGTGGAGGGCGACCAGTTGAGTATAATAGTTTTATTAGACACGGTTGTGGTAAGGTTTTTGGGAGCAGAAGGAATCTGAGGTGAGAGCGGAAAAAGCCCAAGGGAGGGGTCGCCTAAAATACAAGTCTCTGTTATGTAATTTCTATTTCTACCCCACTTATCTTTGGCTACGGCAGAATCGTATAGATATTCGCCTACTGTTTTTTTATTTTTCACTACAGTTTCAAAAAATGGAGGAAGATCAAAAGGAAAGCCAACACTTCTTGTAGTTGCAACTACTGCTCCTGCAAGGCCAGAAGATAGAATGCTATTTGCAGTCACTGACGAAGAATGATCACCATAGATATTAAATGTACTACAACCCCAATCATAAAAAATTTTAGTCCTGTAGCCTGATTCAGATAAATATTGAAGGATGTCAGTTGTAAAGAATGTGGAGTATGAAAACTCGTCCTCGTCAACTTTTCCATTTTTGTTTTTATCCTGCCAAATTGTTCTCGTAACTCCTCCATGGCCATTAGTCACAACGATATCATTGTTCGAAAAATGTTGCTTTAAATTACTCTCATTAAGTGGCGCTGTACAATCATACGTTGAAGGAGAATCACCTTCCTTTTCATAAAGTGTTGCAACGCTAAATCCATTTGGTTCTAAAATTTCTTTTCTAACCTCTTCTCCCCAAAAAGCACTGTCATGTTTTGGATCATCGTTTCCTCCACTTTGATACATAGCTAAGAGAGCAGAGTAATTCAATTCTTCTTTAATTTCCTTTTCAATGCTTACAATACTGTCGAGAATTTTTTCAACAGCAACAGGATCAGAAGACGGTATTCTGCCAACATAGTTATTAGTTGCTTCCACTATTTCATCGTCAAAAGTATCTCCATAATGGTTGTCTTTGTTTTTATCCCAATCACCCTTTAAATCACAATAATAAAAATCCGTTGGATGGTGGTCCTCCATATAATTGTTGGGTTCATCGTAATGAGGATAAACATAACGCATTGGAATGTCCCCGCCAGTAGAAATAGAAGTTTTGTTATCCCTATTAATATAGGGAGCCCCTATCAGCAAGGTGTATGTAGGAGAATTGTCAGCAACTTTGTCTTTTAAGTAATTTCTAATTTGTTCAGCCAAATCTACACCCTGGTAGTTTTTTTCAATGTTTTTAACTGTTTCTACCTCTACAACAAAGCTCTGACTTGTTTTAAAATCCACAAAAGATTGAATAACATCAAGAAGCTCTGTTTTACCAACTACAATTATATAAGTTCCTTTACCTAATTTAATATTTTCCGTTGTAGTGCTTTTTTTTATGTCCTTTCCCGTATAATCTGTTGCATAGGAAAAAGAAATAGGTATAGTATAAGTAAATAATAACGACATACATACAGTTAAAACAATCATTACTGACAAAATTCTTTTCATTTTGCACCTCCTTTTTTTAGTAAAAATATCCAATTTGCTTATACAATGACATTAAAAACCTTCTTGTCAAATTTCTTTTTACTCTATTTACCCGCCGCACATAATCGTTATTGTCCTGGTATTTGGGTCCCAACTGCCGAGATAATCATAGTCAAGACGATTGTGGAACAATGCCACAATATAATTCTGCGTTTTATACTCTAATTGTCCGATTTGTGGAGATATCTTGTCCATGTCAGTTTTTGTTTAGAAATTCAGGAACAAATTTCTCGTTTTCGAGAGATTTAATTATCCCCCTGAGGAGATAATTATTTACAAAGTTGATTGTGTAAATTCGCCCATTCGTTTTTATCGGTATAATCATGTTTTTTCCTCTCAATTTTGCCATTATACGAGATTTTTGAACAGCGTTTGTGATACCGAAGTTTTTCAATTCTTCGGACTTCATTGTTATATCGTTTTTTGAAATGAGATATTTCAGAATCTGGTATTCCTTATCCGTAATTTGCTTTCTGTCGAGGGAAAACGAGATTGCCGGCAGTAAGAGTACTTCCTGAACATATTTTTTGATGAGAAGGTGATCGATTTTTTCAATTTCGCTTTTTAGGCCAGATAGAAAGTATTCTGACCATTGAAGCACATCCTCGTCATTTAGAGAATCAGCTATCGACAAGTAATTGTAATACTTTTCTCTATCGTTATAAAAAACGGATGACGGGTTTATGATTCTCACATCTTTTACTTGAAAGCCCGATTTGATAAGCAAAGCATAGTTAAGCAGCCTGCCCATTCTTCCATTACCGTTATCGAAGGGATGAATATATGCGAACCTGTGATGAGCAATGGCTATCATAAGAAGTTGATACTGCTCAGGCCGATCCTTATTAATGAACTCCAAAAACGATTCAAAATAATCTCTCAAGACAGCCACATCTAGCGGAACATGTGAAGATTTGTTTATGCGAACATTATGCCGCCGCAGCTCTCCCGGATACATTGAGCCTTCGCCAGATGGGGGAGGCACAAGCTCTTTCGTAATAAGCTTATGAATTTCAGATACGTATGCCCTGTTAATCTTCGTGTTTTCATCGGTGTGTTCTTCAATCCACCGAATTGCTGCATCAAGGTTTTCTATTTCTTTGTGAGATTCGTCACGATGCGCAGATTTTTCGATTATTTTTTCGACATATTCTGCAAGTGTGGTGTTGTTCCCTTCGATTCTTGCAGAACCAAGTGTTTCAAGGATTTGAAAAATGCTTTTCAGCTGGAAAAATATCCATGGTGGAACCTCACCAACAAGTTTTTTTGACCTCAGCTTTTCGAGGTCTAAAATAATACGAACTAAGTTGCTCCCCCACTTAGGATCTGGAATTTTTATTTTCTCATCATCTAACATATTATTTGCCCCCTCATAAAATATTACTTAACATTATTATACCACAATGTAGCTATTGTACAATAATTAATAATTACCAAATTATTAATTACTTATCATTTTTTAAAAATGTTACTTATCAAATTGAATTTATAGTAATCTAATTTTGCCAGTTAAAAGCACTTTCGTCAATCCTGCGAATTGCCTCATTTGAGTCATTATCATTCCTTCATCTGGCATGTATTACGCTGTGAAGCGACAGCCTTTTTGTCGTTGCGAAGGGCAGTTTTTTT
>JAUXIC010000001.1 GCA_030621215.1 Caldisericota bacterium | reverse complement strand
TTTTCTTCAGGTGCATTGTCAATGTCGTCAAACTTCTTTTCTACAGTAGTACCAAGAGTAGCTAATATCTTGGTAATACCTGCGGTGAGAGTTGTTTTACCATGATCAATATGACCAATAGTGCCAATGTTTACATGCGGCTTAGTTCTCTCAAATTTTTCTTTTGCCATGTTAAACCTCCTTAAATTTCTCCCTTTGCTTTTTTAATAATCTCTTCCTGCACTGCCGCAGGAACCCTATCATATGAGTTAAATGCCATAGAAAATGATCCTCTTCCTTGCGTAATAGTACGCAAAATAGTTGAATACCCAAACATATTGGAAAGCGGTACAAGAGCACTTATAATAGCAGTATGTCCTCTTTCAGTAATCCCTTTTATACTGCCTCTCTTTGAACTTAAGTTAGATACAACATCGCCCATAAATTTAATTGGGATAACCACTTCCACCTCCATTACAGGTTCAAGTAAATACGGTGAGCCTTTTTTTACAGCTTTTCTGAAAGCTTTTGCTCCTGCAATTCTAAATGCAAGTTCTGAAGAATCTACTGGATGGTAGGAACCATCAATAAGTTCTACTTCAACATCTACCACAGGATATCCAAGTAGTGGTCCCGATTCTTTTGCATTTTCTATTCCCTTCTTAATTGCAGGAATAAATTCCTTTGGCACTACGCCTCCTCTTGTTTTATCAAAAAAATTAAACCCTTTTCCCTTTTCACATGGTTTTACTATGAGAACAACATGACCATATTGCCCATGCCCACCTGCCTGTTTTACATGTTTCTCTTCGCCCTTGCTTTCAATCTCAATAGTTTCTTTGTATGCAACCTGGGGTTTGCCTATATTTGCCTCCACCTTATGTTCCCTTAACAATCTATCAATAATAATTTCAAGGTGCAGTTCTCCCATACCGGATATTATCGTTTCAGAGGTATCTTCGTCAAATTTAATCTTAAATGTCGGATCCTCTATGGCAAATTTTGCAAGTGCAGCAGAAAGTCTAGATTGATCCACTCTCGTTTTGGGCTCAACAGCCACAGAAATAACAGGTTCAGGAAAACTCATTTTTTCAAGGAATAAAGGATGGGATGCATTGCAAAGTGTATGCCCGGTGTACGAATCTTTCAATCCAACAATCGCACCAAGTCCTCCTGCTTTAATATAATCTATATCCTCTTTTTTGTTTGCATGCAACCTGAGCAGCCGTGCAATTCTCTGTTTTTTCCCAATGGTAGAATCTAACACATAGCTTCCTTTTGTAAGTGTACCAGAATACACACGAACAAAAGTGAGCGTACCAACATAAGGATCAGACATTACTTTAAATACAAGAGCAGCAAGTGGTACATCCGGATCAGGTAAACATCTCACCTCTTCCTCGGTTTTTAAATCTTTAGCCACTACAAGTTTAACATCCAAAGGGGAAGGTAAATATGTACAAACAGCATCAAGAACCATCTGAACACCCTTATTCTTGTATGATGAACCTATTAAAACGGGGTAAGCGAGATTATCGAGAGTAGCTTTTCTTATTGCCTTTTTTAATGTTTCTTTCGGAATATTCTCTGTATTAAGATATACCTCTAATGCTTCTTCGTCAACATCTGCTATTGTTTCAAAAAGTTCTTCTTTTCTGCTATTTACCTCGGCTCTATATTCTTCAGGAATATCTTCAATATCATATTTTTCACCAGAGGGATCCCTGAACATGTATGCCTTTTCTTCTATTATATCAATAATTCCTTCAAACTTTTCTTCCTCTCCTATAGGAATTTCTAAAACAAGTGGTTTTACATTGAGTCGCTCTTTTATAGTCTCTAAAGTACCATTAAATGATGCACCCAACCTGTCCATTTTATTAATGTAAATAATTCTTGGTACATGATATCTATTGGCCTGTCTCCACACTGCTTCTGACTGCGCCTCAACTCCTTCTACCGCAGAGAAAATAACAAGTGCTCCATCAAGCACTCTAAGAGACCTTTCTACCTCTCCAGTGAAGTCAACATGCCCGGGCGTATCTATAATGTTAATCTGAAAATTTTTCCAAAAACATGTGGTAACTGCAGAAGTTATAGTGATACCCCTCTCTTTTTCTTGCTCCATCCAGTCCATTACTGTATTGCCATCGTCCACATTACCTAAACGATAAGTACGACCAGTGTAGTACAAGACTCTTTCAGTTGTAGTTGTCTTGCCTGCATCAATATGCGCAATAATTCCAATATTTCTAACTGTATCTAAGGGGATATCAATACTCATATGTATTTACCTCTACCATCTAAAATGCGAGTAGGAACGGTTTGCCTCCGCCATTTTATGCACATCTATTTTCTTTTTATAGGCTCCACCTGTCTCATTGGCAGCATCTATAATTTCTTGTGCAAGTTTTTCCACCATAGATTTGCCCGTCCTAGCCCTTGCAGCTCTTACGATCCATTTTAAGCTAACTTTTTCTCCTCTTCCTTTTTCTACTTCCGAAGGTACCTGGTAAGTAGATCCTCCAACTCTCCTTGGCTTTACCTCTACCAAAGGCCTTACATTAGAAAGAGCTAATTCAAAAACCTCTAAAGGATCTTTCTTTGTCTTTTCTTTAATAATATCAAATGCCCGATAAACAATTGTTTGAGATAAACTTTTTTTACCATCTAACATTACATTGTTTATTAGTCTTGATAGAGTCACACTATTATACACTGGGTCTTCTAAAATTTTCTTACTCTTTATAACTCCTCTGCGAGGCATCAGGCACCTCCCTTGTTGTCTTTCGGTTTCTTTGTTCCATACTTGGATCTACCCCTTTTTCTATCTGCAACACCAGCAGCATCAAGAGCTCCACGCACAATATGATATCTAACGCCGGGAAGGTCTTTTATTCTTCCGCCTCTTACCAAAACCATTGAGTGCTCCTGTAAATTATGCCCCACACCCCCAATATATGCAGTTACTTCAGCTCCATTAGTAAGCCTTACCCTTGCTATTTTTCTTAAAGCAGAATTAGGTTTTTTGGGAGTTGCAGTTTTTACCTGTACGCAAACCCCACGCTTTTGAGGACATCCTCTTAAAGCAGGAGTTTTACCCTTCTCTTTTTTGCTCTTTCGCGGCTTTCTCACCAACTGATTAAATGTAAACATTAAATAATCCTCCTACTAATTTTTATTTCACACGAAAAATAATTATAGCAAAACAACTTTTCTTGTCAAGCAAAGTCATTTGAGGTACAAAATATGGTTCATTCCTCAAATTTAAAATTTGTACCTGCAGGAATCTTCTTCCCAACAATAATAGATTCTTTCATTCCTCTAAGCAGGTCAACCTTTCCTTTAATCGCAGCTTCTGCAAGAACTCTTGGAGTTTCCTGGAATGACGCAGCAGAAAGAAAACTATCGGAAGAGAGTGCAGCTTTTGTTATTCCCTGGATTAAAAATTTGAAACCTGCTATTTTCCCACCACGTGACTTAGCAATCCGATTGGCAGTAAGCACAGAATCAATAGTAGCTATTTCGCCTGGATAATAATTAGTATCTCCTGCACTAACTATTTTTACTCTGTTAAACATCTGCTTTACCACAAGCTCTATATGTTTAACATTAATATCCACACCCTGCGATTTATACACTTTTTCGATTTCCTGAAGCAAATAACGGGCTGCTGGAATTACTCCTTTAACTTCAAGGATTTCGCGCGTGTCAAGTGGTCCTTTACTTAGCACATCACCAACCTTCACAATATCCCCTGTTTTTACGCTGAGTTTTTTATCACCTGCAGTAACAAGCTTCGATTTTTCATTTTTCTCATTTGTAATTGTGATTGTCTTCTTCGCCTTCTCCTCTTTAACTTCCACCGTTCCTGTAACCGGAGCGATAAGAGCTTTGCCCCTTGGGCTACGGGCACTAAATAGTTCTTCAATCCTCGGCAATCCAGTTGTAATATCTGCAACAGCTGCGCCGCCAGCATGAAATGTCCTCAAAGTAAGCTGAGTTCCTGGTTCCCCGATAGATTCAGCAGCAACAACACCAACTGGCTCCCCAATATTTACAATCTTCCTAGAAGAAAGATCTAATCCATAGCACTTTTCACATACGCCATGATCAGAATGACAGGTAATCGGAGAACGGACTTTTACCTGGGTAACCCCAAATTTTTCTATCTCTTCTACTTTCTGTTCATCAATGAGCTCATTTCTCTTTACAATAACACGAGGTTTGCCAGTAAATACTTTGACCTTTTTTATTTTATGTTTCTTCATTTTATTCAGTATTGTTTTATTAATTATGTCTCCTGTCTGCACAAAAATTTCCCCGGTATCTTTATCTATAATGCTTTCAGAAGCAACAGCATTTACTGCATCGTCGCTACTTACAGAAATTTCCTTTATTTTCTGCGGGACTATAACATCCTCTGCAGCATATCTACCCCAAATTTGTTCCCCCAAAGATACGACAACTGAGTCTCCTTCTAAAATTGTCGTCACTGCTATTCCATTTATGTAGTTCTCCACTAAAATCTTTTGTACGTCAAACTCGTCGAGAAATTTAGCCTGTTCATGATTTATCATGTCTCCTTTACGAATAAAAATATCATGTGTATAAGGATTTTTTACATCCTCGGCAGCTATTTTCCCGGCAACTCTTTCAGAAAGAGATTCTACTACTTCATCTCCTATTAGTATAGGTTCTATCACCTGTAAAGCACAATCTTTTTCCTTAATAATTAATTCGTGGGTTACATCAACGAGTCTTCTGGTAAGATAACCTGAGTTAGCAGTTTTAAGCGCAGTATCTGCCTGTCCTTTTCTCGCTCCGTGCGTAGAAAGGAAATATTCAAGAACGGTAAGTCCTTCACGAAGATTCGACTTAATTGGAAATTCGATAATCTTACCAGTAGGGCCAGCCATAAGGCCTCTGATTCCTGACATCTGGGTAATCTGGTCCTTATTTCCTCTTGCGCCGGAATTTGCCATCATGTATAAACTATCAAACGGGTCAAAATTAGAAAATACGGCAGTTTTAACATTATCAGCCATTTCTATCCATATATCAATAATTTTTCTATACCGTTCGCTTTCCGAGAGAAGGCCCTGATTATAATCATCATTGATTTTATTGGTGCGAATTGTTCCATTTTTAATAAGCTCTTTTCTTTCAGGTGGTATTTTTACATCGTCCATCCCAATACTTATCCCAGCATATGATGAGTATTTAAAACCAAGATCTTTTAAATTGTCAAGGAAAATGCCTGTCTTTACAAGTCCGAACTCAGAATAAAAATCAGATATAATACTATCCAGCTGTTGTTTTCCTACAATCTCGTTGATAAATTTAAACCGTTTTGTTTTTTCATCATCACTGAAAATATTTTCCATAATCTTATCATTTAATAATACTCTGCCAACTGTCGTTTCTATCTTTTCTCCATCAACAAAATATTTAATTATGTCATGCAAGCCCAATTTTCCCCGTTCATACAAAAGCTCTACTTCTGCAGCATTATCTAACAAACGAGGGTACACTTTTTTACTTTTGCTTCCAAATGTCAGGTAATACAAACCTAAAACCATATCTTGAACAGGCCCCTTGATAGGAGAACTATTTGCAGGAGAAAGAATATTGTGAGAAGAAAGCAAAAGTAAACGCGCCTCAGTCTGTGCTTCAAATGAGATAGGCAAATGAATTGCCATCTGATCTCCATCAAAATCCGCATTAAAAGGAGCACATACAAGCGGGGAAAGCTGTATTGCTTTACCTTCCGTAAGAATTGGCTTAAATGCCTGGATGCCTAATCGGTGCAATGTAGGAGCCCTGTTAAGAAGTACTACATAATTTTTTGATATATCTTCTAATGCTTTCCACACTTCAGGCGTAGGGTTTTCAAGAAGCTCCTTAGCTCTCCTCTTATTGTACCCTAATTTAGAAAGTTCATATATAACAAATGGTTTAAACAGTTCAAGCGCCATTTCCTTTGGAACACCACATTGATCAAGATTGAGATCTGGTCCAATAACAATAACAGCCCTGCCAGAATAATCTACACGCTTACCTAAAAGATTTTCCCTAAACCGTCCTTCTTTTCCTTTCAAAATATCAGTCAGGGAACGAAGCGGCCTTTTCGAAGAATTCAATACAGGGTAAGTTCTCCTTCCATTATCAAACAAAGCATCTACGGATTCTTGCAACATTCTTCTCTCATTTTGCAGCATAATATCAGGAGCACTTACCTCTATAAGTTTTTTTAACCGGTTGTTCCTATTTATAACTCTTCTATAAAGCTCATTCAGATCATCTGATGCGTATTTTCCACCCTCCAGTGGTACAAGTGGTCTAAGATCTGGAGGGATAACAGAAATTACATCAAGTACAATATCTTCCGGCCTTCTATTGTTTTTAATGAGGCCTTCTACAATACTTAAGAGCCTTACAGCATAGATTTTTTCCTGTTTAGTGCCATTCTTAATTTTTTCCACTGCGCTTTCGCGCATCTTATCCAAATCAACCATCTTCAATAAATCCTTAATAGCCTCGCCGCCTTTTTTAGCAATGAAATCATAACCCTCTTGTATATATATTCGGTATTCTTCGTCTGTAAGCAGCTGCTTCATTCTGAGTTTTGTTTGCTTTGGATCTATTACAATATATGAAACAAAATATACAACCTTCTCAACGGCCTTTGCCTGCAGACCTAAAAGAAGCCCAACATAATTAATATTATTTTTAAAATACCAAATATGCACTACGGGAGAGGCAAGTTTAATGATTCCGAATCTTTCTCTTCTTACACTTGAAGGAAGCACTTCAACGCCACACCTGGGACAAGTTAGCCCCTTATATTGAATTCCTTTTAATTTACCACAATGGCATTGATAATTTCGTACAGGACCGAATATTTTTTCGCAAAATAAACCATCAGGTTCTGGAGAATATGTCCTGTAACTATATGTCTCGGCCCGCTTAACTTCGCCATGAGACCATTTTTCTACATCTTCCTGGGAGGCAAGCAACACTTTTAACCCTTCTATATCGTTATGTTTCAAAAATGCACCTCCTTTTTTATTCCTTCTCTTCTATTTTAGAGCTCTGAATTATCTTTTCGGTCACTTTAGGGTGGGCAGGTTCATAGTGAGAATGTTGTCGTGCAAATGCGGCAGTCCCTTGTGTAATAGAATTAAGGTCATTCGAATAACTTAAAATTTCAGAAAGAGGAACTAATGCCTCTATTATCTGTTTCCCATTATCCGACTTCATGCCCAGAACTTTACCACGTTTGCTGTTTATATCTCCTATTACTTCTCCCATATATTGCTCATCAACCACAATTTCCAGCTTTTCTATTGGTTCAAGAATAATTGGATTACACTGCTCTAACGCCTTTTTTAGAGCCATTGAGCCTGCAACTTTAAATGCCATTTCAGAAGAATCCACAGGATGGTATGATCCATCAACAACTGTCACCCTAATATCTACAACAGGATAGCCGGCAATTATACCATGGCTCATTGCTTCTCTTACGCCTTTCTCCACTGCAGGAACATACTGTTTAGGAATGGATCCACCAAAGATTTTATTAAGAAACTCAAATTCTTTTCCTCGCGGAAGAGGTTCAACTTCCAGCCAACAATGCCCATATTGTCCATGTCCGCCAGTCTGCTTCTTGTATTTCCCTTCTACTTTCATTTTTCCTGTTATTGTTTCTCGATATGGCACTTTCGGAGTAGTAAGCTCTATATCTACATTGTACCGCTTTTTCAACTTCCCTATAATAATAGAGAGATGCGTTTCTCCAACTCCGGATATAATCTGTTCGTTAGTTTCAACATTCTTCGTAACAATTATAGTAGAGTCCTCATCTATAATTTTAGATAGACCTATACTCATTCTATCCTCATCTGCCTTACTTTTTGGCCGCATCGCACGCGATAGCATGGGAGTTGGAAAAACAATTTTAGAAAATACAATAGGCATATTTTTGTCGGATAGCGTATCGTTTGTCTGTGTTGCTGAAAGTTTAGTTATAATACCCATATCGCCTGCAACAATTTTCTCAGCAGGAATTTGTTCAGAACCCCTTACGAAGAGCAGCTGCGATATTTTCTCTGAAGCACCTTTCGAACTATTATATGCCACACTATTTGAGCTTAACACGCCTGAATATACTTTTATAAAAGAAAGTTTGCCAACATAAGGATCACTCACTGTCTTAAAAACAAAAGCTGCAAAATTATCATCTACAGAAATTTTTCTTTCCTCTTCTTTATCTCCCTTAGGATCCCTTCCTTTGACAGTACCAAAAAAATCCGGTGAAACCATATAATCAGCAATAAAATCGATAAGCTCATCAACTCCAAGAAGTGAAAGTGCAGAACCTGCAAGAATAGGAAAAAATTCACCCCTACCAAATGATCCCTTTAAGCTTTGTTTAATTTCTTCCGTGGTAAGCCCTTCTCCTCCAAGGTATTTTTCAAGTAATGCATCATCACCTTCAGCTGCAATTTCAACCAACTCTTTTTTAAGCTCGGGAACATTAAACGCCACTCCATCTGGCGGCTCTTTGTCAGAGAACAAATTATATACCCCCGTCACCGTTTTTCCGTCCATTATTGGAATAATGACAGGAAAAGCCTTCGAACCAAAAGTTTCCTTAATCTTGTCTACAATTTTACTAAACTCTATTCCCTCAACATCAACTTTATTTATAAAAAATGCACGCGGCTTGTTTCTTTTCTCAAGATAATCCCAATATCTCTTCGTTTGAATTTCAACACCAGCTGCTGCGTTAATCACAATTAATCCATTGTCTCCTGCTCTTATTCCACTAAGTGCTTCCGCAATAAAATCTGGATAACCAGGTACATCAATGTAGTTCACTTTTATCCCATCATGTTCAAAAGGAATTAGAGACAAACCAATACTAATAGATTTCTCTCTTTCCTCTGGCTGATAATCGGATACAGTAGAACCATCCTCTACCTTTCCCATCCTCGAAATAAGTTTTTTCTTAAACAGAATAGCTTCAGATAATGTCGTTTTCCCTGCATTCCCATGACCAACTACAACAACGTTTCTAATATCCCTGCTTTCATATAACTTCACTGCTTTCTTCCTCCTTTTTCTTCAATGTGAGTTCTACCTTTTCCTTTTTATGAATAAGCTTTTCCTTCTTTGGTCTTTCACCTTTCTTTTCGGGTAATACCTTTAAATCAAGGACCAGACCACGTAACTCTCGCTGAAGTACATTAAATGACTCGGGAATACCATGCATAAGTACTGTATTACCTTTTGAAATTTCTTCATAAGCATGCTTTCTCCCTTCAAGATCATCAGATTTAATTGTAAGCATCTCGTGTAAAAGATCAGAAGCTCCATATGCCTCAAGTGCCCATACTTCCATCTCTCCTAATCTCTGCCCGCCAAATTGTGCTTTTCCACCCACTGGTTGCTGGGTTATAAGTGTATATTTTCCGACAGATCGTGCATGCATTTTATCTTCCGCAAGGTGGTTTAATTTTAGTAAATATGCATCACCAAGTGTTACTTTATAATCAAAAGGCTTACCAGTGCATCCATCATACATAGTAAACTGTCCTGATTCAGGCAATCCTGCTTCCTTCAGTAAACCTTTAATTTCTTTTTCGTTTGCCCCATTAAATATAGGAGTAATAACTCTCACATTAAGTTCTTTAGCGGCAATACCAATATTAGCTTCGAGAATCTGACCCAAATTCATTCTAGACGGCACACTCAATGGACTTAATATTACATCCACTGTAGTTCCGTCATCAAGATATGGGAGGTCCTCTTCAGGTAAAATTTTACTGATGACACCTTTGTTGCCATGACGCCCAGAAACCTTATCTCCTACAATAATTTTTCTTTTCCTCGAAACGTGTACTTTAATGAGTTCTCTGACGCCCCTGGCAAGCTCATATCCATCTTCTTGCGCAAATCTCCTAACATTTACCACTATTCCACCTTCGCCAGGCGGCACTTTGAAAGAGCTATTTTTGATATTAGCAGGTCTATTATCAAATAAAGTTCTAAAAAGCCTTGCTTCGCTTGTCTCATCTTCTTCCGGAAACGGAGTAGTTTTTCCTACCAGGATATCGCCGGGGCCAACCTTGGATCCAACTCTTACAATACCATTTTCGTCCAGGAATCGCTTGGCTTCTCTTGAAACATCTGGTGGATCCACAGTAAGCTCTTCATCTCCATGATCAGTCTCGTGTACATCGATATTATACTCTTTTACATGAATAGAAGTTAAGCGATCTTCACTTACAAGCCTTCTGCTTATAACAACAGCATCCTGGTAATTGTAACCATACCACGGAATGTATGCAACAAGAACATTTATACCAAGAGCAAGTTCTGTATTTTTTGTAGCATAACTATCGGCAATAGGTTCTCCCTTTTTAACATGTTGTCCTTTCCTGACAATGGGATGTTCATTCCTGCATGTATCCTGATTTGTTCTATAAAATTTCTTTAATTTATAAACTTTCCCTCTTTTTATTTTTATCTTGGATATTCCTGCCTCAGCAAGTTTTTTCATCGTATCAGCAGTTATTATCTCTTCTTTATTTAATATATATTCCTTTTTTCTGCCTTTTTTAACAACATAATCTTTAGCTGCTATAAGATCTACAGCATCTAAATTTAATCTGCCAAGGAAAAAGGTCTTTACATCATCATTCGAATAAATAAGAAAATCTGTAACACCTTTTTCATAAAACTTTTTTAAAAGTTCTTCAGTGATCTCATTACCAATATGCTTCGACCTTTTCGCGTCTACAAATGTAGCAAAAATCCATTTCCCTAAGATATTTTTCCCTACGGCTGTAAGATTGATAGAAAACACAGGTTTGTCAACAACCTGATCATCTTCTTTTACTTTTATCTTTTTTATTTTACTGTTAAAGAGTCTGCTTAATTTTGTATCAGATATTTTTTGCCCTTCCTCTATAATAGGTTTATTCTTTTTGCTCATTATTGTTTCAGCAGCAAGCGCACCAACAATAAGTTCATTTTTTTCAAGCTCAAAACATTTCTTTATAGGAAACTTCTGCAATTTACCTACCTCGATTATGGATATCTCTTCTATTCCTTTTGTAATAAGTTTCTCAATAATCAAAGACGTAAGTCTATCACCCACATGTTTATTAAGACCTTCAGCCCTCGGTTTATAATCAAAGAGAAGAATTTCTTTTTGTTTTACCATATTTAAAAGATTTATTTTTAATTCCCTCGCTTCTTTATATACCGAAACCTCTTCGGCTTTCGCATCGTCGGGCACTATATAAACGCGACTCCCTGTTACAAGCGAAACAATGCCATCTTCCTCGGCAAGTGGAAGGTCTCCATTATCAAGAGGAACCCTCTTTTCTACACCTGTTGCAACCCGAGGAGGATCAGGATCAATTAATGGCACTGCCTGTCTCTGCATATTACACCCCATAAGAACCCTGGTTGCATCATCATGTTCAAGAAAAGGAATAAGGGAAGCAGATACGCCTATAACTTGCTGTGGAACGATATCCATTAACTCTACTTCGCTTCTAGTAACGGTTTGAGGAATAATTTCCCCGGATACGCTTTTTTCCCGGGCAATGACATTATCAGTACTAATCATGCCATTCGTATCGACTTGGGTGTTTGCCTGTGCAATAATATATTTTTCCTCATCAGCGGGAGTGAGCTCAATAATTTCATCTTTAACTCTGCCCTTCTCTACTTTTCTGTAAGGAGCTGTAATAAAACCAAGTTCATCAATCTTAGCATATGAAGCAAGCGAATTAATTAACCCTATATTTTGCCCTTCAGGCGTTTCAACAGGACAAATTCTACTATAATGTGAGTGATGCACGTCCCTTACCTCGACACCTGCCCGCTTTCTATGCAAACCGCCAGGTCCTAGAGAGCTTAACCTTCTCTTATGAGCTATAGCGGAAAGAGGATTAGTCTCCTCCATAAATTGAGACAGTTGATTGGTGCCAAAAAACTGTCTAAGCTGGCCAGATATTGTTTTTGCGTTAATAATTTCAGAAAGTTTTATTCTATCTTTCTGGGAAATAGTAATTCTGTCTTTTACGTTCCTCTGTACCCTGATTAATCCTCTTTCTATTTCTTCCCCTACAAGTTCACCAACAGTTCTTACTCTTCTATTCATTAAATTGTCGATGTCATCTTCTTTTTTAATTCCTTCCCGTATATCTATAAGATAATTAATGATATTTATAAAATCTTCCTTTGTAAGGTTCGGGCTATCTATATTTGTACCAAATTTCATATTAATCTTATGACGACCCACAGGAAAATAGCTATTTCTCGTTGGATTAATCAAAAGACCCTCCACAAGTGACTTAGCCCCGTCTAATGTAATTCTTTCTTTAGGATGTACAATTTTATAAATATCCATCATGGCTTGTTCTGGAGTATTGCTTCTGTCTCTCTTGACTGTCTGCTCAATCCAGTAATCTACACCTTTAAGTTTAAGTGTAATTCGCTCTATATTATTTTTAAAAAGGATGTCTAAAGCTTTTTCCGTAAATCGCGTACCTTTTTTAAGAAGTATCTTGCCATCCTTTTCATTTTTTACATCTTCGACAAGCACTTTCCCGAGAGCTACCTGATAAGAAGATTCTGCTTTTGTTAAAATATTAATCGACATTACTCTATTAAAGGTAGAGAGTATTTCCTCGTTAGATGAAAAACCTATCACTTTAAGAACCGTTGAAAGTGGGATTTTACGCATCTTCTTTTTAAGCCTCATATATATAACATTGTCTTTTCCCGCTTCCATATCCATCCAGGTTCCATGATCAGGAATCATAGTAACAACATAATTAATAATGCCAGAATCTTTTTCCCGGTTTAATTGAAAAAATACACCGGGAGAACGTAGGAGTTGTTGCACAACAACCCTTTTTCTTCCATTGATGATAAAACACCCTTCGGGAGTCATTACAGGAATATCTGCAAGATATACGTTCTGCTCTATAATCTCCCCGGTTTCCTTATAAGTCAATCTAAAAGTAGCATTTATGCGCGCTTCGTAAGTAGCACCAATACGCAGACAATCTTCCATAGATTTTATAGGGTCGGTAACAGAATAACTTACAAATTCAAGCGTAATCTTCTTTGTTTCAATTGGAAATATTCCTGCCAATATTTCCCCCAACTTTCTGTTCATGAGATCCTCATAAGATTCTTTCTGCACCTTGAGGAGATACGGCATTTCAATAGTTGGTTTCGTCCTGGAAAAATCTATTATATTTTCCATTTACCCTCCTTCTTCTGAAAACATAGCAAATAAATATTGTATCATTTTTTTATTTTGTGTCAAGCAAAAAATTTTCTCTATTTTTTTATAAAATGACCACTTTCCCCGCCGAATTTTTCAATAAGATAAACCTCGTCAATCTCCATTTCTTTATCCAACGATTTACACATATCATAGATGGTAAGTGCAGCAACAGATACTGCAGTTAAAGCTTCTATTTCCACACCTGTCCTCCCCACAAGTTCAGCAGTTCCTTCGATTTCAATGGCAGAAGGGTTTTTAAGAATTTTAAAAGAAATATCTAAATGTGTAATATTTAACGGATGACAGAGGGGAATCAATTCCCCTGTCTTTTTAGCCGCAAGAATGCCAGCAATTTTCGCAACGCTCAATACATCACCTTTTTTAATTTCTCCAGAAATTACCATATCTAAAACATCTTTACGCATTTTTATCCGGGCATGCCCCCTGGCAAACCTAACGGTTTCCTCTTTTTCGGTGACATTTACCATTCTTGCCCGTCCATTTTCATCTATCTGGCTCATTTTTCCCAATCACCCCCCTAACTCTTTCATATTTTCAATAAATTGCTTATCATCCTTTTCAATGGCGCCATGCGCCGCAGGTTTAATTTTAACAGATTTTTTGATAAGTTTAACCACCTCGCCGCTGTCTTGCGATTTGACCGCTTCCCATATATCTACAATTTCTTTAGAAAAGAGGCACGGGTATATCTTACCCGTTGAAGTAATGCGAATTCTGTTGCAAGTAGCACAAAAATGCTGACTTACGGGGGTAATAAAACCTATTTTCCCTTCACTTCCTACAATTTTATAATAATCTGCAACCTCTCCTTTGGTGCCTTTTCCTACGCTTAACTCATATTTTCTCTTTATCAGATCTAATGCCTCTGCAAAACTCATATAATGATCCTTCCAAAAACCATCATTTCCTACGGGCATAAGTTCGATAAAGCGCACGATAACCGGGTATTTTAAAGAAAGCCCGGCAATAGGAACAATATCTTCTTCGTTTATACCTTTCATCAGGACAGTGTTAATCTTTAGCGGGGTAAGGCCAACATTAATAGATGCATTTACTCCATCCATCACATTTTCAAAAAAATCTCTCTGAGTAATTTTCTCAAACACTTCTCTCCGCAAAGTATCCAGACTAATATTCACTCGTGTAAGCCCTGCATCTTTCAGAGACTGAGCAAATTGTTTTAACAACGACCCATTAGTAGTCAAGACAATCTCTTTTATGTTTTTATTAATACTGGCGCTCTGTACAATATCAACGATGTCTCCGCGGAGTAAAGGCTCTCCACCAGTAATTCGCACTTTTTCGATTCCCAATTCAGATACTGTATGGAATAAAAATGCCATATCATCCTTAGTAAATTCTTCTGTTCTCCTGTCATCACTAACATGCGAAGTGCAGTAGATACAATTAAAATTGCATCTTGGAGTAACAGAAAACCGCATATAAATTATTTTTCGCCCAAACCGATCAATTAAATAGCCCAACTTGTTGTTCTCCTTCCATGTTTATTGTTAATTTACCATATTCTCCATCATATCCAGCTTGTTTTACCACATTCCCGCTACGCATTGCAACGATAGCCTTTGCCACATCTGCATTAATTTTATCAAACAAAACTCTTTTGCTTTTAAAAACTAACGCATCAATCTCTGTATTTAATTCATTCAGCACGTTTAGATATTCTCTCTCAATCACTTTTGTCCCTTTACCTTTTTTAAAAACCTGTGATAAAATTTCTTTAAGTGGAATGACATGTATAAATGGAATTTTTCCATCACTTCTCTCTTCTTCCTTCCACCCCGCAAGATCCATTACCCTATGAAAAACCCCATACGTAAGAGGTTTGCCACAAACAGGACAAAAAACTTTTTCAGCGCATTCTGGCACAAAATGCACTCCACACTTCCTATGGCCATCGCCAAAATATTTGCCTTCCTCCGGGAAAAATTCAATCGTAAAAAGAAATTTTTTCCTATCTTTATTTTTAATTGCAGTAAAAATTTCTTCATAAGAAGAAACATTCTCCATCACGTTTGCTTCTCTCCCCAAGTTTTCCAGAGAATGAGCATCGGAATTGGAAATCACTGTAAAACGGTCAATATCCCTCACAAGATAATTTAAATAAGGATCTGAACTTAATCCTGTTTCCAGTGCAAAAATTTTATAAGTTTCATCGCCAAAACAATCTGCAATTCTATCAAAACCAGATTTTGAGCCAAATAATCCAAACCATGGTGTCCAAATATGGGCAGGAATAACAAAAATTTTATCTGATATAGAAGAAACTAATTTTAAAAGTTTTTCTCCCGAGATAAAAATTGTGGGCCGCCCATCGGAAAGGAGATCACCAAAATGCAAAAGTTCTGCATTCAAAACATCCAATAAATCAAAAGACGGTACAGTAAGAAGGACATGTATTTTCCTTAATTTACCATCTAAGTTAAAAACAATATTTATTTCACCTGAAAGGATAAACTTTACGCCACCAAATTCAAATAACCCGTTTTTCAAATCTACAAGTTTTTTTTTGACCTCTTTCATCCATTCCGGGTGAGTAATATCCCCTGTCCCAAGAATAGTAATCCCTTTCTTCTTTGCCCGTTCTGCCATGCCTTCTATATTCATATCTTTGCTCGTTGCGCGGCTAAAGCGCGAATGCACGTGCAAATCAAGTATTTCTCTCATTTGCACCTCCAGAAAAAAAGCTTCACCACAAGAAATACAAATCTTGCAGGGTCAATAAGCTGATTAATTTTGCTTTGTGCCTGAGGTGTATATATTGTCTTAATGGGAACAAAACATATTTTAAAACCACATTTTGCAGCTTTTATAAGCATTTCTGTTTCTATTTGATATCTGCTGGAAGTAAAACATATTTTCTCGAGTACATTTCTTCGAATAACCCTGTAACCTGACTGGCTATCCAAAATTTTTGTGCAAGTAGCAAGAGAGGTAAGAAAAGAAGAAAAAGCATTGGCAAGTATTCTTCTTACCGGCATAAGTTCTCTATTAAACTGCCTTGCTCCCACTACAAGGTCAAAACCTTCATCTATTTTGTTTACAAATACAGGGATTTCATCAGGATCATGCTGGCCGTCAGCATCTAAAACAACAATGAAATCTGCACCCTTCTTAAGCGCATGCTTAAAACCAACATTCATTGCTCCTGCTTTCCCTTTGTTTACTTCATTTCTTATAACAAATGCGCCACTTTGCCTAGCTTCTTCGCTTGTATTATCATTAGATCCATCATCTACTACAATAACAAAATCTGTGTGCTGTAGAGTTTTTTTAACTACAGCCCTCATATTTTTTTCTTCATTATAAGCAGGAATGACAGCTATTAACATTTGTACTCCTCAAAATAATCAAAAAAATGGTACCAGCGATCTGGAAATTTTTTAACATATTCTTCCAACAGTGACACAAATTTTTTCACGTACTCTTCTATAAACACTTTTTCTCCCTTACTTCTATCAGCAATAATTTCAGGACTAATACACGCTTTATACTTTCCTTTTTCCTTTACAGCAAATCCAAAAACACTTCTTGCGCCAGTCCTGTATGCAAGAAGAGCTGCTCCTCTGGGAAATGTCACACATTTACCAAAAAATTCTGTCTTGACCCCATCTTTATTAATATCTCTATCGCTCACTATTGAAGCAATTTCATTATTTTTTAAGGCCTTATACACGCCTATAACTCCTCCGGGAAATGGGTGAACAATGACATTCCCTTTTTCTCTCATTTTTTTATACAATTTTTCCATTCTATCATCAGGCTGAGGAAGCCCGATACCATGCGCACGATAACCCATGTATCCAAGGATAAAACCTGCGGCTTCCCAATTTCCAAGGTGCGCAGTAACAATAATGATTCCCTTTTTAGATGAGGCAAGCTCTTTCAGCTTTTCATCTACCACACCCACAATAAATCTGCTTTTAATCCATTTTTTTTCATGAGTAAATAATAAAAGATAATCCACTATATTTGTTAGAAAATTCTTATAAAGATTAAAGGCTGTACTTCTTATCTTTTTTTCATTTTCGTCTCTTAAGATACACCTTAAATTTTTTAAAACCTTTCTTCTTTGTTTATAAAACAAAAGAAAACTCAACATAGCGAAAAAATTACCGATCCAATAACACACTCTTACAGGAAGATGAGCAATTAAAAATAATGCAAATAATGCTATCTGATATGAAAAATAGAACATTACCTGCGTTTAAAAACCGGATGATTCTTAAGATAAACAAAATCTGTATCTGCTTCTGAAAGCATTGCGTGCTTTAAAACAAGTGGGATAGTAGTATACCCAAAAATCCTCTTCACTTCATCAAGTTCTGCGTTGCCAAAGAAAAAAAGATGAGAAGTAATCGAATGCCGGAGCGTATGAGGCGTTACTTTCTTGTTTATGTTAGCTTCCTCTGCATATTTCTTCACTAAAAGATATACGCTTTGCCTTGTTAATTTATCACCGCTTCGATTCAAAAAGAGATACCCAGAGTCCTTTTCCCCAAATTTTACAAGAATCCTTTCCCTTGCTTTAAGATAATCTTTCAAAAAAGGAATTAATTCTTTACAGAATGGAATTTTTCTCTTGCCATTATAATTTCTACAAATAAACAAATGGTTTTTAAAATCGAGATCATTAACCTTCGCCATACATACCTCGGATGCTTTAGCTCCTGCGCTATAAAGAAAAAGAAGCATTGCTTTGTCCCGCACCCCAAGAAACCCTCGATTTTTAACTGCATCTGTCATTAATTTAACCTCACGGACAGTAAGCACTTCTGGGCAAGATTGTACTCCATTCTTAAAACAGCCTATTTTTCTAAAATCCCTCTTTTCTATTAATTTTCTCGCATATAAATATTTATAAAGCTTTTTTAAGCTTGCAATATTTCGTTTAACGCTTGCCCCGCTCATATCTTTCTTAAGTTTGTTAAAATAGCTCTCAATAAATTTGTTATCAACCTCACTCCATTTTGTTGTTCCATTTTTTTCAAGAAAGTGCAAAAACTTTGTAAGGTCATTAGTGTAAGCATAAACAGTGTTGACTGCTATTTTTTTGTCAGAAGAAAGATATTCCAAAAACAAACTTACATTTTTTCTTAAAGTATTTTTATTCATTTTCTTTCATCACCTTCCAGTACAAGAGCCCTAAATATGTTTTAGCGTCTTTGATTTTATTTGTACTTAAATAATCATCCACTTCTGAAACAGGTAAAAGCCTTACAGACAAATCTTCGCCTGCATCAAGGTGTACGCTGCCCTGCTTAAACTGATCTGCATAAAAAAGGTACATCTTCTCATCTGCAAAACCAGGGGTTGAATAAAATTCTGCAATCTTTTTTATGTTTTGAGGAATAATTCCCACTTCTTCCTCCAGTTCTCTTATAGCAGCTTCTGCCGGGAGCTCACCCTTTTCAATTCTTCCTGCTGGTATTTCCAAAAGTTTCTCATTAACAGCCGGTCTAAATTGTGACACAAGGATAATATTTCCGTTGTATTCAGCAACTATTGCCGCAGCATCTCCACCATAGCTTACCACTTCCCGCTCCCACACAGTACCGTCGTCGTGCTGAACAATTTTATTATAAAGAACAAGAAGCCTGCCAGCACATATTTTTTCCAATTTTAATATTTTCATCAATGACTTCTTATTGTATCCTTTATTTTAAGTAAACGGGCTATATTGCCCCTTTCCATTTCTTCCAGTTTACCTGAAATATATTTAATCGTCTCTTCAAGATCAGGTATCATAATATACTCAAGCGCATTAACTCTTCTGCGCGTTTTAGAAATTTCACCAGCAATGAGGTATAATTCTCTTTCAACAGAAGAAAGAGTAATAATTTCTTTAATAATTTCTTTCATTCCCTTAAAAACAATGTCTATTTCTTCGTGAGTAAAAGTGATTGGATAAGAATAAGGAATACCTTCTTCTTCCGCTTTAAACACAGGAAATTTTACATTCATAACCGACTCCTCTTTCACGGATATATCTACTGAAAAACTGCTGCCAAGTAATAGAGAAAACAGTTCCTCTGTGGAAATGTCTGCCACTGAAACATAAAAATTACGCTGCAAATGCATAAATTTCTCATCAAGCTCTTTCCTGTTTTCTATAAATTTATTTGCAACATCCAGAAAATCACGCATAAGCCCTTCAAGTTTATCTTTCAGAAGCTTATGCCCTCTCTTCGCAAAGACATACCTCTCTTTAAGCCGAAGAAGTTCCATTCTAGTGGGATTTACATTAATCAGCATCTTTTGTCTCACCCTCACCAGGTGTTGTGTACCTACTCAAATATTTTTCAATATACTCAGGTCTGATACGCTTTAATTCTCCCACAGGGAACATTGAGAGTAAACCCCAGCCTATATCAAGCGTTTCTTCAATTGACCTGTTTTCATATTCGCCTTGCTTTACAAACTCCTGTTCAAATTCATCTGCATAATGAACAAAGATAAGATCAGATTTTGTAAGAGCAGATACTCCTAACACAATTGCAAGTTCCCGCACTTCCCTTCCCCTTGCATATGCAGCAAAAAGCTGATTCAACACATCAGCATGATCCTCACGTGTTTTCCCCTTACCAATCCCTTTATCCTTCAATCGCGACAGAGAAGGCAATACATCAATTGGAGGATAAATTGCCTGCTGAAACAGATTTCTACTAAGGAACATCTGCCCTTCGGTAATATATCCTGTAAGGTCTGCTATGGGATGAGTTTTATCATCCTCTGGCATTGTAAGGATGGGAATCTGTGTAATTGAGCCTTCCTTTTCCTTTATTCTCCCGGCTCTTTCATACATCGTTGCAAGATCCGTATACATATACCCAGGGTACCCACGCCTTCCTGGTACTTCTTTTCGCGCGGCAGATATTTCCCTTAAAGCTTCGCAATAGTTGGTCATATCAGTTAAAATGACAAGAACGTGCATACCCAAATCAAACGCAAGATATTCAGCGACAGTTAATCCAAATCGAGGTGTAGCAATCCGTTCAATGACAGGGTCATTAGCAAGATTTATAAACATTACAGAACGCTCTAGTGCTCCTGTTTTTTTAAAATCTGCCATAAAATAGTTTGCTTCTTCAAATGTAATTCCCATAGCTACAAACACAACTGCAAACTTCTCCTCTTTGCCCAACACCTTTGCTTGCCTGGCAATTTGAGCTGCTGCCTGTGCATGCGGCAAACCAGACCCGGAAAAAATAGGAAGTTTTTGCCCTCTTACAAGTGTATTCAAGCCATCAATAGCAGAAATACCGGTTTGAATAAATTCTGAAGGATAATTTCTCGCATAAGGATTCAAAGGATTCCCATTAATGTTCATTCGTTTCTCGGGAATAATAGCAGAACTCCCGTCAATAGGTATTCCTGAGCCATTAAATATCCTCCCAAGAATAGATGGTGAAAGACCCACTTCAACGCCTCTTCCTAAAAATTTTACTCTAGTCCCACCAAGATTTAAACCAGCAGTTCCTTCAAATACTTGTATCAAAGCCCTGTCGCCGTCCACTTCAAGTACCTGTCCATTTTTAATGCTGCCATCAGCTGCTTTTATCTGCACAATTTCGTTATATTTTGCTCCCTCGATATGATCAGCAATAAGTAAGGGGCCTGCTATTTCTCTTGTTGTTACATATTCTTTACCCATTCTCCACCTCTTTTACAAGCATATTGAATAAACTACTGATTTTCTCCTCTATAGCATCGAATTTTTCTAACTCTTTTTCAGGTACAAGCTTTGCTCTCGAAATCTCAACTCTTACAGGGAGGGAAAGAATTTTATCCAGTTCCACATTTTTATCCAATGCGTGAGCTGCAAGTTTATTAAACAAATGGATTAATTTCATCATTCTATACTGCTTCTTCAGAGAAGTATAAGTATCTGCATCCATAAATGCATTTTGCTGAAGGAAATCCTCTCGTATCGAACGGGCCGTTTCCATAATAAGTCTATCTTTTGAAGAAAGAGCGTCTATTCCAATAAGCCTCACCATTTCATGTAATTCTGCTTCTCTTCTTAATATCTTCATTGCTTCCTGCCGTATTCCAATCCATTCTTCTCCCATCTCTTTTTTGTAAAAATCAGAAAGCATATCTACGTATAATGAATAACTTCTCAGCCAATGGAGAGAAGGAAAATGCCGCGCATATGCAAGTTGTGCATCAAGAGACCAGAACACTCTTACTGTCCTGAGAGTTGCCTGTACAACAGGGTCAGAAAGATCTCCACCTGGAGGAGAAACAGCACCAATAACACTCAGTGTCGATTCTTCTTCACTTCCAAGAATAAAAACCCTTCCAGCTCTTTCGTAGAAACTTGCAATTCGAGAGGCAAGATATGCAGGATAACCTTCTTCACCAGGCATTTCTTCAAGCCTTCCAGACATTTCTCTCATTGCCTCTGCCCAACGAGAAGTAGAATCTGCCATTAATGCAACATTGTATCCCATATCCCTATAATATTCCCCGATTGTAATACCAGTAAATACAGACGCTTCCCTTGCAGCTACTGGCATATTAGATGTATTTGCAATAAGGACTGTTCTCTCCATTAATGGCCTACCTGTCCGTGGATCTTTTAACTCTGGAAACTCCGTAAGAACATCAGTCATTTCATTTCCACGCTCTCCACAGCCAACAAATATAATGATATCCGCATCAGACCATTTGGCAAGCTGATGTTGAACAACGGTTTTGCCACTGCCAAACGGACCTGGCACACAAGCAGTACCCCCTCTTGCTATAGGGAAAAAAGCATCTATAACCCTTTGCCCCGTAACAAGAGGGTCTACTGGCGGAAGTCTTTTCAAAACAGGGCGCGCAATTCTAACTGGCCATTTCTGAAAAAGTTTTATCTCTTTCGTTCCTTCGGTAGTTTTTACTCGTGCTACAACATCTTCTACTGTCACTTTCTTTTTTTCGATAATACTTATAATTTCTCCTTCTATGCCGTTGGGGACAATTATTTTATGCTTTATCACAGGCGTTTCCTGAACTTTACCAATCACATTTCCAGTTTTTATAGTAGCCCCTTTATTTACTACAGGCTCAAATAACCATTCTTTTCCTCTGTTTAATGCTGGCTTATACGCCCCCCTTGAAATAAAATTTCCATACTCTTTGCGAAGCTCATCCAACGGCCGCTGTACTCCATCATATATAGAGCCAATAAGCCCGGGGCCAAGCTCCACGCTAAGCGGAAGTCCCGTAGAATAAACAGATTCACCCGGACCAATACCGCTTGTATCCTCATAAACCTGTATAGAAGCCTTATCTCCTTTAATTTCTATTATTTCTCCAAAGAGTTTTTTATCGCTTACATACACCATTTCAAACATCTTCGCCTGAGGAATATTCTCAGCAACTACAAGCGGACCAGATACCTTAACAACTCTTCCTGTCTTACCTTTCATGCAGCACGCTCCTTATTCGTTCTTTTTTGAAAAAATATCTATACCTATTGCCTTCTCTACCGAGCATCGAACCCATTCAATGCCAGTACCCTTATATTCTACAGGAGAAGGTAATACAAAAACTATAGGCAACTCCTCACGTCGTTCCTCTACAAATTCCTTAAGTCCGTCCACAAAATCTTCCGTTGTAACCACAATGTAAAATTTCTTCTCTCTCACAATATCTGAAATCTGCTTAGCGGCTTCGTTGCTGTCACTTACAGCAAACACATCAAATCCAAAGCTTTTAAAGAGGGTTCCTATCCTCTCTTCGCCCACAAAAGCAAGTTTATGCATAAGCAACATTTATCCTTTCGTCTAATTCTTTTTTGCCCATTCCCATACTTTTCCCTCTCACAATCATAGAAATATTTTCAACTTCAAACTCAAGGAGTTTTAAATATGCAAATACAACTTCTATTCCCACATTTATAAACCTACCTTTCCTGAGGACTTTCAAAAGTTCTTTCCTGAACTCTTTATCTAAGGAATTGCCCAAAACAAGCGTAAATGGATACGAAGAATTTTCTTTTGAAAATTTTTTAAACAGCTTAACACTTTTAATTCCTCTCATTTTTTTTACAGAAGGCAGATCTGCAAAAAAATTGGAAACAAGTATAAACATTTCCATAAAATCTTTTTCCTTAATTTCATGAGAAAGAACAAAATTGCTTAATCTCTCAAGAAAAATAAAAATCTTCCCCTCTGCATATGTCTCATAAAACTCTTTTATAAGAACACTTTTTGTTTCCTCCGCCGATTGCAGTAGATATTTGACATGAAATAAATCAATAAGCCAGCCTACCTTATAAGGTTCGTCCTTTTCTTTTTTCATCATATCGAAAACTTCTTTAAAAAGTGGAGGAAAATCACCTCTACCCGTTTCTAAAAAATTCTTAATCTCTCTATCCAACCCTTCAAGCTCTTCATCAGAAAAAACAAACACCCACTTCTTAAGTTTTAAAAAAAACAATTTATCACGAAAAAACACATTTATAAAACCAGGAGATATATATTTGCTTATATCTGAAATTTCAGCTTCATGTCTTGCAAAAATTGCTCTGCTTATCGAATCAGTATCAGTTCCTGATAAAAACATTCTGTACGGTGTCTCCATCAACTCTTTATAGATATCAGAAATGGGAAGTGAAGCAATCTTGCGCAATATTTCAGCAGACAAAAGCATAGTCTCAAGAACTTTTATTCTGCCTGAGATATAACTATAGACATCGTTTTCTTCTGGCTCAATAAAAAATTCTTCTCTCATTCTGACTCCATAAAAAGCTTTTTCGCCACGTCTATTTCCTCTTTTTCTCTCAATTCCCCTACAAGAGAAGAAATGGAATCATCCACTTCTATTTCATTTCCTTTTAAGATACACCCGCCTTTTATATCAATTACTTTCGTTGAAAGTTTTATGCTTCTTTTACTTTTTCCTAATTCTTCATTTATATCATCTATGAATTTCTTGTTAATAAACCCATAATCACGCTTGTTAACAAACAAAACAGACTCTCCAAGCGGTGCGTCTCTTAAAATTAGCTTCTTAATGAGATTTAAACATAAATTCTTCCCCAGAGAAGAAATTCGATCCTCTACCTGCAAAAAAACATCCTCCAGAAGAATCCTTTTTTCTTCAAGAAGGCTTCTTTCCAGCTTCCGCTCCTCCTGATCAATTTTCTTTTTTTCTTCACTTTTAATATCGCCAATCAGCTTTTCAATCCTTCTTAAAGACTCTTTGTTCTTAATCTCTTTAAACTTTTTAAGCTCTTTCAGATTTTTCTTTTTTTCGTTGTCTAAAAAAAGCTTTGCCTCTTCTGTGGCTTTATCTTTTATTCGCTTCTCAAGTTTTTTTATACTCATAAGATAAGTTAAAAAGCCTTACCGCCAACCCACAGAATAACAAGGAAAGCAACAAGGAAAGCAAGAACAGCGTACATTTCAACAAGCCCTGGCAAAAGAATTGCACGTCCGCTTTCCTCAGGCCTCTTTCCGGTAAGATCTATCGAGCCAACAGCAGATTGTCCCTGAGAAAGTGCAGATCTAAATTGCACGACCCCTATAACTATTCCCAGCAACAGCATCGATATACCCTGCCCAAGAGAAGCTTCTGGATTGCTAGAAGTAAATCCAAATTTTTGCAACATAAGATATGCAATAATAAATGCATAGAACCCCTGCGTCCCGGGAAGAGCCATAAGTACAAGCAATTTACCAAATAGTTCCGGCTTTTCAGAAAGTACTCCTGCAGAATGTGATGTCGTCCGGCCTAGAGCAATTGCAGAACCAATGCTCCCAAATGCAGCAACAAACACAGCGCCAATTACCACCCATGCAGGACCAGTACTAAGACTTTGCCAGCCAAGATTTTCCATTATTTTTTACCTCCTCTTTCATTTGGTACTAATCGTATATTTTTCAATTCGAGGCCCAAAGGCATAAACTCATGGCCTCCAATATCATAAAATCTACCAAAAAACTCAAGAAAATTCAAACGGATCGAATGAACAAACGCACCAAGAGAATTCATTATTACTGTAAGGCCATGCCCAAACAGCAGCAGCAACAGTGTAATAAATATGCCCAGAGTCCCGAGCAATCCCCCCATCAGCTTACTGACAATATTAAAGGATGACGCAAGAATAGATGTGCTAAGTCCCAGTACAAATAAACGGGAATAGGAAAGTGCATCACCTAAAAAACTTACAATTCCATACGAGCTCCTTATGCCATAAATATTAACTACTGCGGCAACAGGCTTAAATAATGGCTGTCGCACAGAAATCCAGCCTCCAGCAAGCAAAAGAACAGATCCAATTGCAATAAAAGTATAATCTAACATTTTAATCTGCGGATACTGATTCACAAAAAAGAGAAGAAGAACAGAAGGAATAAAAATAAGCCACCCAAGACCGTTAAAAACTCCCTCGGCAATTCGCTTTCTCTTGAATGAGATAATCATACTCAATAAAATTCCTATAAGTTGCACTAATATGCCCAGTCCAATAGAAAAAGCGATGAACTGCATAGAACCGTCTGTTGAAGCAGGATCAATAATTTGCACGCTATAAAGCATCTTTGTAAGGAGGCTGCCAGGAAAATATAAAAGAAAGAAATTGCCCGCAACAGAGCCCGTCAAAAAACCTACAATAACAGCAATGGAGCCTGCACACAAAAATATTTTAAAGAACTTCTCTACTCCAACATTTCCTCTGTACCGTTTCAAAAAGTACAGACAGCCTAATACAATAAGCAGGCCATAAAAAACATCTCCCAGCGCAAGTCCGAAAAAAAGAGAAAAAAATATCGCAACAAATGGAGTAGCATCCATAGCAAAATACGATGGAACACCAAACATTCCAACGAGCATCTCAAAAGGCCTGAATAATGCATTGTTCTTGAGAGAAACCGGGACAGCATCATATTCTTCTGGTTCTGTTACTACAATAAAGGTGTTGTCAAATTCCTTTTCAATACGTTCAATTTTGCCAGAATCATTTTCTCTGACAAAGCCTCTTATAATGCCGAAGTTTTTGCCCTCTAATAAACAGCTTAATGCCCTTTCCTTTTTCGCCTGGGAAAAGTAATAATCCCGTAATGCAAGAAGCTTTGCCTTTGCGCTATACAATTCCTTGACCTTATTGAATATTACTTTTCTCTCTTTGAGAATCTCTGCTTCTTTATTTAAAATACGTGTTACTTCTTCATCGATAAACCCGGAAAAATTTGTTAATATCTGCATTTTTTCAATTGAGTAATGTTTAACAATCTTTTCAATTTTTTGCCTGTCCTCTTTTAAGTAAAGAAAAAACACTTTTATTTTACTCTTATCGGAAAAAAATGGATAAACAAATATCGTGTCGACAAACTGGGCTTCATCCAAAATAAATTGCTTATACTCTTTCATAGTCATTACGCCAATAAATGATTCGGTCTGTTCTGTTCCGAATAGTATGGAATAGGGAAATGGAAAATCTGAAATAGAGTTAATGTATGTTTTTTCTTCTTTTAATTTGTTCAGTTTTTTTACGGATTCCGCTTCCCGACCCAGCAGCCCATGAACTTCTTCATAAAGACCATCAAGATCAAAATCTTTAATAACCTTGTTAAAGTCCCTTTCGGTAAGTATCTCATCTTCAGGAAGAAAGGAAGAAATAAGTCCCTTATTCTCAATGTTAAAATTCTTAAAAACTGTAAAAATAGATTCAATTTTAAAAAGCACCTCTTCATGGACAGGCTCAACAACGGGATGGGCAAAATATTTTCTGCCATCTTTTATATATTCCGGGGAAAGAGCATCTATATGGATAACGTTTAACTTATACAACTTATCAACGAGACCGCTTTCTATTTCTTTAGGACAAACGATATGAATTTTTTGAAGTTTTTCAATTGCCATTAGCTCTCTATGACCTTTTGCACGAGTGTTGTTGCTATTTGTTCAGCCTCTCGTGAAGCAATATTTTTTAGTTCTTTTAATCTTTTTTCGTAAGACATCTTTATTTTTTTAACTTCTTCCTGTACTAACTTTTTGCTTTTCTCTTCTTCTATTTTTTTCTTTTCAGCAAATTCTGCTTCCAACTTATTCAAAAAATCTTCTTCCTCTTTTGCCATTTTTTTCCTGAGAAAAGCTATTTCTTTTTCTGCTTTATCAAGAATCTGTCTGGCTTTTTTCTCGGCTTCACTTACTGAAATAAGTATATCTCTTTCAATCATATGCACCTTCCTCTTACTTATTGCAAATCATCCACAACTCTCACATAAATCGTATCATCCCGCATGATAGCCCCCTGGATCATACCGCCTTTGTCTTCCATTATATGGATAAAATTTATCGCTTCCTGGGATATCTCCATGCCAGGAGCAAGGACGGGAATGCCAGGAGGATAAGGCGCAATAACTCCCCAGCTGACTTTATTTACTGCCTTGTCTAGCAACTCTATTTTATAATTCAGATTAAACGCATCATTAGGCGAATAAACTTGCTTTCCAGCCACGGGAAAGGGTGTCATTTTTTCCACTCCACCCGATTTCTTTTTCACAGATCTTAAAACTTTTAAAAGGGATTTTACATCCCTTTTTCTTGTTCCAATTGTAACAAAAAGGAGTACATTTTGCAAATCAGAAAGTTCAATCTCTATATTATGTTTATTAAGGAAAAGCTCAAACTCAAACCCAGAAAAACCTATCTCTTCAACATTTATTGCAAGTTTTATGGGGTCAATAGCATAAATGTCCTTACCGTTTATAATGGAAGGGTCTACTATCCTAAAACCATCTATTTTTTCAATCTCTTCTCTTGCATAATCTGCCACTTCAATAGCTTTCTCCCACAGTTTTCTCCCGTTGATGGCCATTTCTCTTCTTACCACATCAAGAGAAGCCATAAATATATAGGATGGACTTGAGCTTTCTATAGCAGCAAGCACTTGTTCCACCATATCTGTGTTAACCCTATCAGTTACAATATGAAGAAGGGAAGTCTGTGTAAATGTAGGAAGTGTCTTGTGCGCGCTCTGAACCACCATATCCGCGCCATATTCAATAGCACTTGAAGGAAAAGAGGGATGAAATGGAAAATGTGCGCCGTGTGCCTCATCTACAAGTGCATACATATTGTACTTGTGCACAATGTCGATCATTTTTTTTAAATCGCCCTGAATTCCATAATAATTAGGTGTAGTTATTAACACTGCCTTAGCATCCAAATTATCTTGTATTGCCTTCTCAAGTACAGTAGGTGTAAGATTTGTAATAATGCCAAAATCGTTATTGAATTCCGGGTGCACAAATACCGGATTAGCCCCAGACTCAATAATGCCTCCTATGACAGACCTATGAGAATTTCTCCCTACTATAATTTTGTCACCTTCTTTACAGGCAGCAAGTATCATAGCATGGACTCCTGCTGTTGTTCCGTTTATTAAAAAAAATGTATTCTTTACTCCATAGAGGTCAGCTGCAAGTTCTTCCGCCTGTTTTATCACGCCTTTTGCATAATGAAGGTAATCAAGACCTGAGACTTCTGTAAGATCAAACTTAAATAAGTCATTGCCGAAAAGTTTTTTGAGATAACGAGGCACTCCTCTTCCATTTGAATGACCTGGCATATGAAAAGAAATCATATCCTTTTCAACATATCTAAGAATAGCCTCATAAAGAGGAGCTTTATTTTGATTCACTATATTACACCCCTTAAATTAAATTATCTCAAATGGTCGGGATGATGGGATTTGAACCCATGACCTCTTAGTCCCGAACCAAGCGCTCTACCAAGCTGAGCCACATCCCGATATAAAATGGTCGGGGCGAGAAGATTCGAACTTCCGACCCCCTGCACCCCATGCAGGTGCGCTAACCAAACTACGCCACGCCCCGAATCCCTCTTATTATAATGGTTTTCTAATGTGACGCAATAGTACGAATAAATCATCAAAAATCTATAAAAACAGAGGGATAATTCATTTTCATCTGAAACAGCAGGTTATTCTCTATCTGTATACTTTTCGCTTTCAGTTTTCAAAAAGCATGAATAAAAATCAAACCATTTAGGACTCTTTTTTCGTCGGTCTCCTCATTAATTTTTGCAGCTCCTCTTTCGGCGGTTTATGGTGGTAAACAATGTTATAAATTGCAGTAGTTATCGGCATATCTATGTTAAGCTCCTCTTTTAACAAGTATACTGATTTTACCGTGTATAGACCCTCAACTACCTGATTTGTGACCTCTTCTATTTCTTCTTTGTTTCTTCCTTTTCCGATCTCTTCGCCTGCCCACCTGTTTCTGCTTAGTTTGCTAAAAGATGTAGCAATCAAATCTCCCATCCCGGATAATCCATAAAATGTCTCTTTTTTGCCGCCAAGAGCCATACCAAAACGGATAAGTTCGCTGACACCCCTCACAACAAGAGAGGATTTGCTGCTATCACCAAAACCAAGTCCATCGCTTATCCCAGCGCCAATAGCAAGTACATTTTTTACAGAACCACCCAGTTCAACTCCCAGAAGATCTGTTGTATAATACACTCTAAAATAATCTGTCAAAAAAACATCCTGCAGCTCTTTCAGAATAGATTCATCTTTTCCGCCTATTACTGTTGCAGCGGGCATTTTTCTTGCAATCTCAAAAGAAAAATTTGGTCCTGACAGAGAAGTAATGCTTTTTTGAGGTATACCAGTCCATATTTCATGTATTACCTGGGATATACGTTTCCCGGAATTTATTTCTATCCCTTTTGCAAGATTAACAACAATAGGTGCATTAGAAGGAGCTACATCCGAAATAACGCTTCTCAATTTCTGTGCCGGCACAGCTAAAACAATAATCTCTGCGCTGCCAAGAGCCTCCTCAATATTCATTGTATATTTAGCAATAGAATGGAGCTTTACCCCTTTTAAGTAATAAATATTTTCGTTCCAATCCTGAACTGCATTGATAGTCTTTTTACTGTGTATCCACAGTGTCACATCAAAGCCTTTTCCCCCTAAAAGTTCTGCAATAGTCGTACCCCATGCACCTGCTCCAATAACAGATATTTTCATCTCTCAAGCCTCCTTACTATCTTCTCAATAAGCCAATAGGGAGTAGACGTACCAGATACAATCCCTATAATATTAAACCTTTCAAAAGGAATAATTGCTAAATCATCTTCAGTTTGAACAAAATATGAATATTTATTTATCCCCTTTACCATTTGGAACAATCTGCCTGAATTTGCACTTGTTTTATCCCCGATCACAACCATACAATCAGCTTTTTTTGCAATCTCTTTTGCCTCTGTCTGACGCCGTAATGTTTCCTTGCATATTGTATTAAAAAATCTTAGTTCATCTGTAGTTGCCGTCAATTCACTGACTATAGAAAAAAAAGTGCCCTGGTCTATAGTAGATTGTGCTACCACACCTATTTTTGATGCTCTCAGTTCTTTTTTTATTTCATCCCTGTCCTGAAATACACCAAGAAGATTGCAAGAAGCAGCATCTGAAAGCACTTTCACCTCGCGATGTCCTCTATCGCCTACAATTGCTATCTTATAATTCTCTTTTTTAAGTTTCTCAATAATCTGCACTGTCCTTAAAACAAAAGGACAGACCGTATTAACCACCTTTTCAAAATTCTCGTCCGCTTTTTTTCGTTCTACAGCGGTAGAGCCATGAGCTGGGAGAAGTACTACTTTCCCTTTATGCTTTAAGTTAGTTAAAGCAGAAACTCCTCTCTCCTTAAGTCTGTGCATCTCCTCTTCATTATGCAGTAAGGCATCAAGTGTATAAACTTTTTTACACTGGGAGAGAGATTCTTCGGCAAGCTTTACTGCCCGCTCGACTCCGGAACAAAATCCAATATCTTTTGCAATTATAATTTTTCTTCTGCTAACTCCACACATTTTTTTATCTCTTTTCTAAGATATTCAGTTGATTTTTCATAAAAAGAATTATCCTTAAGGTCAAATAACTCCCACAGTTTAATGGATTTTCCAAATACAACCACCAGGTGCGAAAGTTTTATCATTTTTGAAGTTTTATGTAATGCTTCACCAGCTCCTACAATTCCCACAGGCACAATAGGCACACCTGCTTTAAAAGAAAGGAAAACCACTCCTTTCTTTATGGGACCAACTTCTCGCGTTAAAGAACGCGTACCTTCCGGAAATATAAGAAGTGGATTGCCTTGTTTAAGCACATCTACGGCATTTCTCAAGCCCTTCAAATCTGATCTGTCCATATCAAGAGGTATTCCCCCTAACATTTGGTAAAACCATCCCAGCCTGCTTTCTGAAATAACCTCTTTTTTCCCAAGTGAACGCATTCTTCTTGTCAATGCAACACCCGTAACAGGAATATCCAAAAAGCTCCTGTGATTTGGAGTAACAATTACTCCCCCCGTTTTTGGAACATTCTCTACCCCATAAACATCTAAATGAAAGAAGAGTCTGAAAAAGAATTTGCAAAAAATATGAAGTATTTTATAAAACATATTCCCTTCCTTTAAAAAATTGAATAATTTTATCAACAACTTGCCCAGGAGAAAGATAATTTGTGTCAATTACATAAGCATCATGAGGAATCGTAAGCGGAGAAATATCACGGTTAGAATCAATCACATCTCTGTTTTTTAAACCATCAAGAACTTCCTCAAATGTGATATTTACTGTCCTTTCAAGAAGTTCTTTATACCGCCTTTTTGCACGAACCTCAACGGGGCCAGTAAGATAAATTTTAAGAAACGCATTTTTTAGCACAACAGAGCCAATATCTCTTCCTGCCATAACAACATTCTTTGAATCTGCAATTTTTCTCAGTTTCTCCGTTACTATTTCTCTAATTTCTTTTACCGTAGATACGGGCGAGACAAGATCGTCTACTTCTTTTTTACGTAATTCTGTCTTATTAACATCTTTCCCGTCGATACATATAATTCCGCCTTTTAAATCGAACTCGATGTTTTGTATGACATCCACCCATTCTTCCTTGTCACTTTTACCTGCACATTCTTTTAAAACCGTGTATGCGAAAGCTCTATAAAGAAGCCCGCTATCAATGAATTCAAATTGTATTCTATCGGCAAAGAGCCGTCCCACGGTAGATTTTCCACTTCCTGCATCTCCATCAATTGCTATCCACTTATTTTTTCTCATAATTTGTTATTTTGTCGATCCGCCTCTTATGCCTGTCAGCCAAAAAAGAAGTATTAAGCCAAACATTTACAATTTCTTTAGCAAGTTCTACTTTTAAAACTCTTCCCGCTAGACAAAGCACATTCGCATCATTATGCTCCCTTGCGCAGCGAGTAGAATACTCACTGCTGCAAAGACTTGCACGAATACCTTTTACTTTATTTGCAGCAATGGACATTCCAATACCTGTACCACAGATTAAAATTCCAAACTTTTCTTCGCCCCTCGCAATACTTTCAGCTAAAGGGATTGCATAGTCAGGATAGTCAACACTTTCTTTTGAATATGTACCAAAATCTTTTATATCAATGCCTTTTCCCTGCAAAAATACTTTTAATTCTTCTTTTAATTGAAATCCAGCATGGTCAGAACCTATGGCTATCTTCATCTTTCCTCCTTATTTCTGATTAAAAAATTATACCACATTGCGCCACTTATTCAATCTATTTGACATTGAAAAAAGTTTACCTAAAATGTAACAACTAATCGGGAGGCAAAAATGATAACTTCATTAAAAAAGATAAAAGACGGCACAGTAGAAATTATCAGCATAGATGAGCTTGAAAAACGGATAGCAAGTGGGAAAAAACTCAGGATCAAGCTTGGAGCGGATCCAACTGCACCAGACCTTCATCTCGGCCACTATATTGTACTGAGAAAACTTAGAGATTTTCAAGAATTAGGCCATACAGTCATATTCATTATAGGAGATTTTACAGCATTAATAGGCGACCCTTCCGAACGATCCAAAACACGCCCTCCTCTTTCCAGAGAACAAATAGAAGAAAATGCAAAAACATACTTTGAACAAGTATTTAAAATTCTTGACAAGGACAAAACAGAAATTCGATTTAATTCCGAATGGCTATCAAAAATCTCGCTGGGAGAATGGATTCGCACCGCATCAAAATTCACTATTGCAAGAATTTTGGAAAGAGATGATTTCTCGGTGAGATACAAATCAGGTACCCCTATTTTCTTTCACGAGTTCTTCTATCCGATAATGCAGGCATACGATTCTGTTGCTATAAAAGCAGATGTAGAGCTTGGAGGAACTGACCAAAAATTTAATTTACTGATGGGCCGGAAATTACAGGAATCAATGAATATGGCACCACAAGTTGCAATCATTATGCCACTCTTGAGGGGAACAGACGGGATAAAAAAAATGAGTAAAAGCCTTAAAAATTATATAGGAATAACAGAAGATCCTGGTGCGATGTTTGGGAAAGTGATGTCCATACCAGACACATTAATATCAGAATATTATTCCCTTATTCTTGAGAAACCAGAAAAAGAATCAAAAGAAATAGATAAAATTATACAAGATGGAAAAGAAAACCCAATGAAGTTAAAGATGCAACTTGCAAAAGAAATTGTAACTTTATTTCACTCAGAAGAAGATGCAAACATAGCAGAAGAAAATTTTAAAAATATCTTCAGTAAAAAAGAAATTCCGGAAGATATGGGAGAACTCAACATATCAAAATTCATTCGAGATGGCAAAGTAAATATTGTCGCAATGCTCAACGAAAAAGGTATTGTAAAATCAAAATCAGACGCAAAAAGACTTATCCAGCAGGGAGGAATACAAATAAACGGAGAAAAAGTAAAGGATTTTAAAAACCCGGTACCATTAAAAAAAGGAGATGTAATAAAAGTAGGCAAATTAAAATTTTTCAGGGTTATAACATAAACAAATTAATTCAGCATTTTACATAATTTTAATTTGCAAAAGAAATGATAAAATAACACCGTAAAAGGAGAAACTTCATGATTAAGACAGTAAAAGGCTGCAAAGATATATACGAAAAAGATATCAGGCTCTTTCATTATAGCAAAAAAGTTTTGTCAGAAACTGCAGAACAATATGGTTATACAGAAATAGTAACACCAATCATCGAGTACACAGAGCTCTTCCAGCGTTCAGTTGGGCAAGATACTGATATCGTAGAAAAAGAAATGTATACATTTGAGGATAAAGGCGGAAGGAGCCTTACTTTGAGGCCTGAAATTACTGCATCTATAGCAAGGAGTTACGTTGAACACCACTTTGAAACCATACCTTCTCCGCTAAGATTGTATTATATAGGCCCATGCTTCAGATATGAAAAACCACAAAAAGGCAGATACAGAGAATTCTATCAATTCGGAGTAGAAGCTATTGGCGACATTTCACCGCTACTTGATACAGAAGTTATCTCGCTTGCATTTACCATAGCAAAACGATTCTCCCTTGAAGAAATAAAGGTTAAATTGAATAGCATAGGCTGCAAAGAATGCAGGCCAGTGTATAAAGATGCATTAAAAAATGCGCTTAAGCCACACTACGATGAACTCTGCGATAATTGCAAAAAAAGATTTCACACCAACCCGTTGCGCATTCTCGACTGTAAAAAAGAGAGTGATGAACTAAAGAAATCCCTGCCTAAAATTGCTGATTATTTATGTAAAGAGTGTAAGGAACACTTTGATACAGTAAAAAAACATTTAACATTAATGGATATTCCGTTTGAACTGGACAATAGTCTCGTGAGAGGCCTTGACTACTATACAAAAACGGTATTTGAAGTTGTCTCGACAAATCTCGGCGCACAAAACGCACTGCTCGGAGGCGGCCGGTATGATTACCTCATTGAAGAGCTGGGAGGACGCCATATACCAGCAGTGGGCTTCGCAATGGGTATTGAACGACTTATAACAATTTTGGAAGCACAGGAAAAAACAGTTGAAAAACAACCTGTCCTGTACATAGCATATCAAAAAAATACTCTAAAAGAAGCAATAGATATCGCAAACATATTGCGGGACAGTGGTTTTATTGTCCTGATGGACACAAAGGGCGGAAACTTCAAAAACCAGCTTGAAAGAAGTGCAAAACAACATTCCCTCTACACAATCATCATCGGCGAAGAAGAAAAAGAAAAAAGAATCCTGCAAATTAAAAACATGGAAACAAAAGAACAAAAAGAAATACCGTCAGACCAGATTATAACATTCCTTAAAAATCACATACGGGGAGAAAAAAATGCTTAAAAGAACAATAAACTGTGCAGATATAACAGAAAAAGAAATAGGAAGCAGCGTAGCCATCAATGGCTGGATACAAAGAAAAAGAAACCTTGGTGGACTCCTTTTTTTAGATATTAGAGACAGGTCTGGAATTGTTCAGATCGTTCTAAACCCCGATACAGTAAACAAAGTGCTGTTCAAAAAATTCCAAACACTGAAAACAGAATCAGTAGTGGGAATTAAAGGCGCAGTTAAAAAGCGTGAAACAGAAAATCCAAATCTTAAAACAGGAAAAATAGAAATCGAGATAGAAACTGCAGAAATTTTTTCAGAAGCAGAAGACCTTCCATTTAATCCATTTGTTGGGCAGGACGTTGACGAAATAGTAAGATTAAGATACAGATATCTTGATTTGAGAAAACCTGAAGTAAGAAATATCTTTGAATTAAGAGCAAAAATAGTTCAAAGCATAAGAAACTATCTAATTCAAAATGATTTCATAGACATTGAAACGCCAATTCTTACAAAAAGCACACCTGAGGGGGCAAGGGATTTTATCGTGCCATCCAGGTTGAACAAAGGGAAATTCTATGCACTTCCACAATCCCCCCAGCTATTTAAACAAATCCTTATGGTAGGAGGTTTTGAAAAATACTTTCAGATTGCACGATGTTTCAGAGATGAAGATTTAAGACAGGACAGGCAGCCGGAATTCACACAAATTGACATTGAAATGTCGTTTGTAGACCAAGAGGATATAATGCTCCTCACAGAAGGTATATACAAAAAAATGTTTAAGGATGTACTGGACACAGACATTGTCACTCCATTCCCGCGGATAAAATATGCCGAAGCCATGCTCCGTTACGGCTCCGACAAGCCAGATACACGCTTCGCAATGGAGATAAAAGACCTGACAGGTTTTTTTAAGGAAAGCAAGTTTAATTTAATTAAAAGCAGCATAGAAAAAGGACAAAAAATTCTTGCATTGTTTGTGCCCGGCGGTGCAACACTTTCAAGAAAAGAAATTGATACCCTGAAAGAAGAAGTAAAAGAACAAGGAGCAGCAGGGTTCCTGGAATTTAAAATAAACGATGGAATATCTTCGTCCTATGCAAAATATCTCAGTGAAACGGAAAAAGAAATACTCCTTAAAAATGGCAAAGATAATGATATTGCACTACTCTTTATTGTAAATAAAGAAAATGGATTTGAAATAGTAGGAAAAATCAGACTTTTCCTTGCAAAAAAATTTAACCTCATTTCGAAAGAAAAATGGAACTTTATATGGATCACAGATTTTCCATTTTTCTCATTTAACAAAGAAGAAAATCGATATGAAACAAAACATCACCCATTTACTATGCCAAATCCTGAAGAATTAGACAAAATAGATGGAGATAAAGACAACCTTCATGCCCTTGCTTATGATTTAGCATTAAATGGCAATGAAATAGGGGGAGGAAGTATCAGAATCCATAATCCAGTCCTTCAAAAACGTGTCTTTAATGCCATAGGGCTTACCGAACAGGAAGCAGAAGATAAATTTGGCTTTCTCCTCAAGGCACTAAAACTGGGAGCTCCTCCGCATGGAGGTATCGCCTTTGGCCTTGACAGACTTGTATGGATTATAAGTGATGCAAAAAGTTTGAGAGATGTAATTGCATTTCCAAAAACGACAGCAGGAATATCTCCTCTGACAGATGCGCCCAACAGAGTCAAAAAAGAACAGCTAGACGAACTTGGTGTTCAATTAAAAAAACAGGACAATTAGATTAAAATAAAAAAGAGGCAGGCAGTAGAATGACCACCTTTTGACCACCCTACAGGCCTGCCTATACAAGGAGAACTATAGAAGAAATTCGTATGGTTTTTCCAAAAATCTTTCAAGAATCATCGTTGTAGCACCCAAAAGACAATTATTTCCCTTTAACCGTGAATTTACAATAGGAATTCTTTTTCCTACCCCGTAAAATGAACGCTCTTCAACTACATTTTTTATTGGATCAATAACTGCCTTGCCCAGCGATGCAACAGGGCCAGAAACAATAATTTTCTGTGGAACAAGAAGATTTACCACATTGACCAATACATACCCTATAAGTTCAGCTTTTTCTTCTAATACAGCAAGGACTTTTTTATCTCTGCTGCTCACAAGTTTTTTAAGCTGCTGAAGAGAAACTTTTTTCCCACAAAATTTGGAAATATCAGAAAAAATCCCCTCCAAACCTACATACAATTCTACACATCCCTTGTTTCCGCAATCACATAGATTTCCTGTCCTCCGATCGATAGAAGTATGCCCTATCTCTCCGGAGACACCAAAATTTCCTGTATACAGCTTATTTTCCAAAATAATTCCCAGACCAATACCGTAACCTAAATGAAGCAATACAAAATCGGATATATTTTTACCTTCTCCAAAATATTTTTCCCCTACTGCCTCTGCATTTGCATCATTAACAATAATCGTACAAAGTCCGAACTCCTTAACTAAAATTTCTCTTACGGGAAGATTTTTTACTTTCGGAAAATGAGGAATTCTGATAATTATTCCCTGCTTGTCATCAATCATTCCTGGAGAAGAAAGCCCTATTCCTAATATCTTATCCTTTCCAAAACGGCTAATAAATGAAGATATCATTTTGCTAATCTTACCCATATCTTTTTTAGAAAATGAAGCACTATCCACTGAAATAGATACCTCCTCTATAATTTCTCCCACAAGATTAAACATAGCGCCTTTAATATGCAGATAAGAAAAATCAATTCCCACTATATAAAATGCATCTTTGTTAAAATAAAGGCCTATTGGCTTTCTTCCTATCTTATCGCTCTCGCTTTTTTTTTCATCCATCAAATTATTATCAATTAAAAAAGAAATGAGCCGGGAAATAGTAGGAGGAGTTAGCTTTGTAATGCGCACTATATCTGCCCGTGATATCCCTGGATGATCACGAACAAGCTTTAAAACTACTGATGTATTTTCCTCTTTTAAGCTTCTCTGGTTCTTACCTTTCATTTTCGACCTCCCCGTTTATTTTCATCAAGGCTCATATTGCAACTGAGCGACAAATTTATCAACAGTATAATCTAATCGAAATGCATATGCAATTGATTTTAATGGTAAAATTGGTGTACTTTTAAGAAGAAAACTTTTTACATCAGGAGAACCAGGATAAAGAGGAATTGCAGAGCCGTTCAATAATGATTTATTCTGCCCCACCCAGTGTTCAAATTTATTCCCCATAAATTCTATAGTGATCTTGTTCTTGTCAGGATCAAACTGGTATATGCCTCCAATGGCGCTGATAATTTGAGCCAGAGGAGCACCTGCATCTTCCCATTCTGCTATATATTCAGCTTTTAATTGTTTTAAAGGATCTATTGGAAGTTCTTCTCCATTTCTTGTAAAAGTATCCTCTCCAAGATGTATAATAAGAGTAACCAAATAGTTGGTAACGAGTTTTTCTTCCACAGTTATTTTCTGGTCATTCTTCCCGTCTCCATCTGAATCCTCAAAAATATAACCAGCCAGAGGTACTGCACAGCCGTTAGAAATATCACTGCTAAGTTTCAACGCAAAATCAATACCAACAGCTCTTTCCGGATCGATAGTGCCATTCCATCGAAGCACACCATTCTCTACTCCTACATCTCCGCTTTCTGTGCTGATACTTTCACTAATTAAAATCACATCTTCAGGAATATTAAACACAAATTCATCAGCCATGGGATCATCTTTTTGTATCCCCTTTCCAATATTTTTCAACAGAATATGTACAGCAATTTCATCACCAGGCTCTATAATATGCCGGGCATTAGTAGAAATAACGGATGTCAGTTTTGGCACAGGCTTTATCTTTTCCAGCGGAAGAAACGGTATTACAGCAAGTGCCTCGCGTTCTACATCAAAACCGGATAAAATTTCCTTCTGGCTTCCGCCTAAAGGAACAAATATATCATATACGTTTGGCGAAATTCCCGCACCTGCCGCATTAACATCTGCACCACCACCCTGCCACTCAGAAGCTGTTGCCTCTACTCTTCTAAAATAGCCTGGAGCATAACCATCCTGGCTTCCAGAAATAACTGCGATGTATGGCTTATAATCCTCTGAAATCTGGATATATTTTTTAGGAAGAGACACCGTAATAAGATTTTTCTTCTGATCAACCTGGATTGACAACTCTCCCTGTGCTACCGTTCCGTCAGCAAGTTCAATAAAATTCCCATAAGACCAGCCAGCAATTCTTAATGCAATATCCCAGGGATGTTCATCGGAAAATGCTACAACAGGGCCTTTAGGATCAATGGCTTCCACTTTTCCGCCGTCCTTAAAATCAATGTACGTTTCAAGAATTTGAAGAGAAATTCCATTTGGCCCATTCCAGGGATTACCCCCTAAATTATTCACCCCATACTGAAGTATATAATCATCATTAGAATCAATCATTTTAAAAGATGTAATGTCAAATAATCTCTTACCTGCCTGTTTAAATACATCTGCATGAGGATATATATATGTCCCGGGACCGTAATCATCACCTTCATCGTCAAGCAGTTCTCCTACTGTCTCGCCCTTAATCTCAAGAGGAATCTTCACATGGATTGGCAACGTATAAAGAGAAGGTGATTTAATAACAAACATACCACTTTCTGCGCTTTCAATGTTTCCCATCTCTCCCCCAATGAACGCAATAAATATATTGTTTTTGTCCCTTAGCTGATCTCCTCCTATATACAACACAGACGGATTGGTAACAAATTTTTTATATGACACATAAACAGTGTTGTCTAAAGGAATTCCTGCGTTTGAAGCGTCATAGGGGAATGGATTCATATTAAAATCTTCAGGCCTCTCCTCAGTCAGGAAAAACGGTGTTTCCACGTTTCCTCCGCTAAATATTCCCATTACAACAAGCGGATTGTTTTGATATATTTCAGCCTTTATGCCATCGCCGTCATATAAGAGTTTTATGCTCACATCTTCCTGCTCAGTAGGGACAGACACATATTTATCTTTTTCAAGATTTGCCAGAATACTACGGTATGGTGTACCATCTGGAAAGTAATTGCCAAAAAGATACTCAGGCGGGGTTACATTTATAATTTGATAAATTTTATACAGATACATCTTAAACAATCTGTCAAAAGATTGATCGTTACCAGAATCCTGATCTGAACCATACCACCAAAACCAGTCACTGCCCTCAGCTCTTAGCAAATTTTCAAGAGCATTATCTTTTTCTTCCTCGCTTATTGCACTTGTTACCATCAACGCATCTCTTGCATCTTTTAACCACATCCAGGCAATATTTTCTTGCTGTTCGCCTATCCATGTATCAAGTGTCGGGTTCGCCCAGCTCGATTCTCCGAATGCACCGGGAATTTCTTCGCTGGGTAATTCTGAATAACGTTTAAACGAAGAAATATCTTCATCTCGCAGATTTAACACATTCACTGTGTGTTTAACAACTTCTTTGCCTTTACCAAACTTCTCTATATATTCAGTAGGAGTGACAGTTCTTATTTTGCCATTTTTTTGCAATTCCGATAGTCTTTCATACAAACCATTTAAAAAATCATTCCCATCATTTTCGTAATACTCCCATGCATTTTCACCGTCCAGCGCAATAGTGTATACTAACTCGCCTGATTTATTTTCCTTCTGCACATTTAACAGAGCAGTTTCAAAATCATCTACAGCTTCCTCTGCACTTTTACCCGAATACCTGAATCCTATGCCATCAGACAAATATTTATCCCTAAAAAATATAGTAACCCCTTCCACTTCATACGGTCTGAACTTTGCAAGAGGCTCTTTTTCTACATCAACTTCAAGCTGAAATAAATTATCTGAATCCGAAATAGTCCACTCCCACCCTGCTTTGCTGAAAAATTCAAGGGATTTATCATTAATGGCACACTCTGGCGCCCATACACCTTTAGGATCAGCGTCGAACGTCTCCCTAAAAACTTTATTCGCCTTATCTATCTGAAGAGACAGATCATGCGTCCAGCCAAAGTCAGCGAGTAAAGCAGAAATAGGATGTGCATATGGCGTTGTAACAAGTTCAATCTGTTTTTTATCGAGAAGCCTTTTATACTCAGGGAAAATATTTTTCATGATTTCTTTTTGCTCATTCATAATCGCTGCAATATCAGAAGAAGTATAATCTACTCCACTGAATGCCTTGTCATAAAACAATTTCAGCGTTTCGCTGTTTTTTACATACTCACTATCCATCCAGAAAAGATTAAAAAGAGCTATAAGATTCGTATAATACTGATCAGATAAAGACGAAGTAATTTTTTCAATGCGTATTGATTCTGGAAGCTCTCCAAATTGTTTAAATACATCCTGTCTTTTTGCGAGAATATCGTCGTACATCGGAACTTTTTTAAGAACATGATCCCAGTTAATGTCAAAAAAACCTCCGGGTATCTGAAGCATTTCCCACTTGTCCTGTTGCGACAATTCATCTATAAGCTTTTCTGAAATTATTCCTCTTTCATCGTTTGCGCCATTAATATAATCAGTAATCTGCTCAATTAGTGTGCCTGACAAGTCAAAAGAAACTTTAATCTCAGGATACTGTGAAACAATATAAGGCATCCTGTAATAATCTTTTGCGCCGTGTAATCTTACCCATGGAAGAATATATTCCTGGGAAACAGGATTTTTATAAAACGGCTGGTGATTATGCCACATAATGATAACATTTAGCGGTTTTTCTTTCGATTTACACCCCGAGAAAGAAAACAGAGAAAATAAAAAAGCAAAAACAATCAAACATGCTACCGCCTTCCTAGTCTTTCGCATATTCTTCTCCTTAATTCTTTTTTATTGTAATTATTAAATTATACTGAAATTTTACACATTTTCAAATATAACAAGTGGAAGCAAAATGTATTTAGTTATTTATAATTCGCCTGCTGGTATCTTTTTTTGAAACTCTCGTAGAATTCAAGGAAATTATCATCCTCGACAGACTTTCTTATATCCATGATTAATTTTTGAAGAAAAAAAAGATTGTGAATTGTAGCCAGTCTTCCTGCAAGAAATTCTCTTGCTTTAAACAGGTGATTTAAATATGCTTTTGTAAATGTCCTGCAAGTATAGCAATCACAATCTTCCTCTATTGGAGTAAAATCTTCCCTGTAAATTGCTTTTGTTATTTTTATAGCTCCGTCTTTTGTAAAAATAGTACGATTACGAGCAATACGCGTAGGAAGAACACAATCAAACATGTCCACTCCGAGTTTCACATGTTCGAGAATACCAATGGGGTCACCCACACCCATAAGATACCGCGGCTTGCCCTCAGGTAAAATCGAAACAGTATAATCAACCATTTCTTTTGTGAGTTCTTTCTCTTCGCCTACACTTAAGCCCCCAAGCGTTACTCCCGGAAAATCTAAAGACAAAATACCATCTACTGCTTTTTTTCTCAAATCTTTATAAAAACTACCCTGGATAACACCAAACATAATTTGATCATCCCTGGTTTTTGCTTTCAAACTCCTTTCGGACCAATCAAGTGTAATATCAAGCTCCCTGTCGGCCAGACTCCGGCTTGATGGATATGTTCCGCATATATCAAGAGGAATGATAATATCTGCCCCGATCTTTTCTTCAATATCGACAACCTTTTCTGGAGTGAAATAATGCTTTGAACCATCAATAAATGAACGGAACATTACACCATCCTTTTCAATCTTTCTTATCTCTTTTAGCGATAATACCTGAAATCCTCCGCTATCCGTAAGTGTTGCATGTTTCCAATTCATAAATTTATGCAATCCACCTGCCTTTTCTATTACATCTGCGCCAGGCTGCAAGTAAAGATGATATGTATTGCCAAGAATAATTTTAAACCCCATCTCATCAATTTCATCTGAAGTAAGAGTTTTAACGGTTGCCTGCGTTCCAACAGGCATAAAAACAGGGGTCTCAATGATAGAATGCACCGTCTCAAAATTTGTTATGCGTGCTCTCGATCCACTGCTTTTTTTAACAATCTTAAATTTAATATCTTCCATTTTTATCTTCTCCTATATAATGAGCATTGCGTCACCAAAACTATAAAATCTATAACATTCTTTCACGGCAACATTGTACGCATCAAGAATAAAATCTCTCCCAGCAAATGCAGCGACAAGCATAAGAAGCGTTGTGCGGGGAAAATGAAAATTCGTTATAATTGCATCGACAACTTTAAAAGGATACCCTGGTTTTATAAACAACCGCGTTTTACCTTTTATTGGTTTCAAAACTCCCTGAAAGGTAGCAGCTGTTTCCAGCGATCTCACTGCCGTTGTCCCACACGCAAACACCTTTCCTCCTGCCATCTTTGATTCATTAATAATTTGTGCCGTTTCTTCAGAAATGAAAAATTCTTCCCCGTGCATTTTATGCTTTTCAATTTCCTCTTTCACAGGCCTGAATGTACCCAGGCCTACATGCAGAGTGATGTATACAACCTTTACGCCTTTTTCTTTTACCTTCTCTAAAAGATCTTCCGTAAAATGCAACCCCGCAGTAGGCGCTGCAACTGCTCCATCTTTTTCTGAAAAAACAGTTTGATATTCTTCTTCGTTTACAATTTTTCCTTTTATATACGGAGGAAGAGGTATATTGCCTGCGATTTTCAAAATCTCCTCCATTGACAACCCTGATGCTTCAAACCGTACGACATTTTCTCCGTTCATACCTCTCTCTTCTATCTCAACGTATATCCTGCTGCCTTTATCCATAAGGATTTTATCACCTTTATGCGTCCGCTTTGCAGGACTGACAAGAGCTTTCCACCGATAATCACCTAAATAATTTAAAAGAAAAACTTCCCTTTTTCCTTTTGTTCCTTCCTTCAGTCCTTTCACTCGCGCCCGTATCACTCTTGTATCGTTAAGAACAAGCACATCGTCTTTGTTGAGATATTGAATAATGTCATAAAACCGGCGGTGACAAATGCTTTTGTCTCTCCTGTCCAGTACCATGAGTTTTGCATAATCTCTTGGGTATATGGGGTGCTGTGCAATAAGATTCTCTGGCAAATTATAATTAAAATCTTCTATCTTCATAAAAAATTATTGACCAGCAGAAACAATAAGAAGAATGATCTTTTCTTTTATTATTGGGAAAATCTTTACACCAATTGTATAAAATTTTGATGTTTCTATTTGATAGATAAATGCACTCTCTGTAAGATGCAGATAACCAAAGGCAGAAAGAACTACCTGCATAATAATGAATATAATCGCATATATAAAAACAAATTTCAGCAAAGCTCCAAAAAATGAATCAAACCATTTTAAAAAAGGACTCACTCTGATTATTCTCCTGACAATTATTCCTGCTATCCTAAATAGTATGAATACCCCAAGCAGAATAATAAGAAAAGCAATGCCTGTAACAATGCTCTGGGAAATCCTGCCTGCCAAAAACTGCTGTACTGTCAATCCGGAGGGAATTGTGCCTTCAAAAAAAAGATTCTGTAAAAAGGCAGGGAAATGCAGTGCTTTAACAGCATTGAGAATAGTTGTATTATCCGCAGGCAAACTACCTACTTCTGGCGGAAGCTTGAGTAGGTTAAATACTTTATCATAAAAATATGAACCCATATTGAATCGGCTATCCAGATAAATACCAAACATAAAAGCATTGCCTTTTGCAATAAACCATCCTGCAACAAGCCCTACAATATCAAAAACAGGAATTACAATACCCTTTCTTATTCCCTGGACAACGGCAATAAGAAGAAGGATAAATATTACCACATCTACGTAATTTACACCGTTCATAAACTAAATTTTATACATAAAAAAAAGATTTTCAAGGAAATACAAAAAACTGCTTAAATTTTTCCACATTTCCTTTGAATCCCTCGATAGTGAGGTAAACCCCGTTTTCGCTATCTCTCCGCTCCAACACCCTCGTTTCCTTATAAGCCATCGCAAGAATGTTTTGCTCTGTATAAGGAACAAGTATAGTATGCCTTATAAACAGCAGTGAAATTTCTTTTCTAATTCTATCCCTGAGATTGTCTATTCCTTCCCCGTTCAGTGCAGAAATAAAAACAGCCTCTTTAAATAAGTTTTTATATTGCAGAAGTTTCTCATCCGAAATTTTATCAACTTTATTAAAAACAAGTATTCGCGGAATATATGAAGCCTTTAACTCCAGCAAAGTTTTTTCCACAGAATCAATTTTTTCTCTAAAATCTACTACAGACACATCCACAACGTGCAAAATAATCCATGCATCTAAAACCTCTTCAAGAGTAGAATGGAAGGCGTATATCAAAGGATGCGGAAAATCCCTTATGAACCCAATTGTGTCCACAAATAATGCTTCTGTGTCATCATTTAAGCTGCCCTTTCTTACAAGAGTATCAAGGGTTGAAAAAAGCATATTTTCAACGTACGCATCAGATGGCGTAATTCTATTTAAAAGCGTAGATTTACCACCGTTTGTGTATCCTACAATACCAATTATCGGAATGTTGCTTTTCCTTCTCCTTTTCCTTCTTAGCTCCCTCTGCTTCCCAATAGTTAATAGCTTCTTTTCTAAAACTTTAATCCGCCGTTCAACAAATCTCCGCCTGACCTCTATCTTTTTTTCTCCAGGCCCTTTTAACCCAATCTCTGAACCCACCTGCTGATCAAGAAATTTCTCGCTGTGTACAATATCGGGAAGATGCATTTTTAATTCAGAAAGTTCTATTTGCAGCTTCCCTTCCCTTGTTTTGGCTCTCATGCCAAATATCATAAGAATAAGATGAGGCCTGTCTATACAGGGAACGCCAATCTCTGTAGAAATATTCTTAAGCTGAAGATATGTAAGTGCAGCATTGATAAAAACATATTTAGGTTCAAGCAGTTTCACAATTTGCTTAATCTCATTCAGTTTGCCCTTCCCAATAAAAAATGCATAATTTGGCTGCTTTATCATTTGTGTTGTCTCTGCAACAATTTCAAGATTTAACGTCTGGACAAGCTCTCTAAATTCTTCAAATGAATCTAAAGAAACTTCTTTTTTACCTGGCTCTACAATTTCAACTAAGACAGCTTTATCTTGTTCTTTCAAGCAATTCTCCGTCTTGGAAACAGTACATGCATAATAATCATACTCACAATCGATAAAAGAATAGATCCCCATATAGCCGTCCAAAAAGAAGTAATTGAAAATCCGGGAACAACTGCCGCCACAACTTCAAGCATTATAGCATTGATAATGATAAGAAATAAACCCAGTGTAAGCACGCTTATAGGGAAGGAAATAACAATAAAAAGTGGCTTTAGTGTAGCATTCACAATGCCGAGCACAATACCTGCCAGCAATACGCTCACAAAATTCTCAAATTGCATTCCCACCACAATTTGACTCACAATAAAAAATGAAATAGCATTAATAATCCAAGAAGCTATAATTCTTCTTTTCATGCCTAAGCCTCCTTTAACATAGATTTCTTGTGCACTTTTTGAAAGTATGCTTTTGCAAAACGATGAGATTCATCTCTAACGCGTTGCAAAAGCATAAGCTCCTCTGAATCTCTTGAGAGTTTTATGGGCTTGTTTTTCCCCTCTACAAAAATTAGTTCCTCTTTTTTTGCAATGGATGCAACAACTACTTTTAGTTTCATTAGCTTTTTAATTTTTATTGCCGCACTTAATTGCCCTTTCCCGCCATCAATCAAAATAATATCAGGATCTTTCTCAAAAAAAGCTGAATCGCTTTTGAACCTTCTAAACAACACTTCCTTTAGCATAGCATAATCATTGGGCCCTTCTACATATTTAATCCGAAATTTTCTGTATTCATTTTTATCCGGCCTTCCTTCCGTAAAAACGACCATGGAACCTACAGCATCTTTCCCTGAAATATTAGAAATATCGTACCCTTCAATACGCATAGGAAGTTCTTTAAGGTGAAAAATATCCCTCAGCCCGTTAAGTGCTTTTTCCTTTTTCGACCCCTTGCGCTTTTCTATATAATTCCTTAGATGCATGGACGCATTTTCCTGCGCTACAGATAAAATATCTTTCTGAAGCTTCCCGCGTGGGGTAACAATCTGAATTTTAAATCCTTTTGTTTCTTTCACAAATTCCTCTACCAGCTCTTTATCAGGAAGGACTGTTTCCACATAAATTTTACTGCTATTGAGATGAAAGGGATGCATAAGAAAAAATTCCTGTATAATCTCTCCTTTTTCCTTCTGCTCCGGTATGCTCAGTATAAAAGGATAAGAATAAATAATTCTCCCGTTCCTGACACTTACCTCAGTAAGACAGCCTAATTCACCTTCTATTTTTAGAGCAAATAAATCAAAAGACACATTTTTTTCACTAACTACCCTTTGCTTCTCCAGAATTGATAAAACCCCTTTCAATTCATCCCTGAATATAACTGCCTTTTCAAAATCAAGTTCGTTTTTTGCTTTTTCCATCTCTTTTTTAAGCGTTTCAACAATTTTGTCTCCTTCTCCTCTTAAGAAAAGCTTCAGCGCTTCCACAATTTTATTGTACTCTTTTGCGGTAATCTTATGCGCGCATGGTGCAGAACAAAGCCCCATATGATATAAAAGACACGGCTCTATTTTTTTTCTATCAGATATCTTTATATTGCATGTCCTTACGGGAAATACTTTTCTAAGCGCCCTTATACTGAGCTGTATTGCCTTTCCGTGGGGAAATGGGCCGAAATATTCGCCATTTTTACCTCTCCTTCGGTACACTTTCAAAAACCTGGGGTATTTTTCATCTGTTATCTTTATATACGGATAGTTTACATCATCCACAAGTACTATATTAAACCATGGTTTATACTTTTTGATAAGATTGCTCTCCAGAAGAAGCGCTTCAGCCCCCGAATTTACTACAATGAAATCAACAGTTTTTACTTTTTTGACCAGGACAACCGTTTTAGGGTCAGAGGGATGTAAATATGATTGAACTCTTTTTTTAAGAATATTTGCTTTGCCTACATAAAGTATCTCCCCTTTAATGCCCTTCATAATATACACTCCAGGGCAAGAGGGGAGATACTTTATTTCCTCTGGAAATAAGAGGCTATTTTGCATAATCTATATAACGGGTTTCTCTTACAACTGTTACTTTTATAATGCCTGGGTAAACAACTTCCTCCTCTATCTGTTTTGCCACATCATGTGAAATTTTTAATGCTTTTTCCTCACCCACATCTTCAGGGTTTACCATTATTCTAAGTTCCCTGCCAGCCTGCACAACATAAGCTTTCTTTACTCCATTCACTGCCATTGCAATCTTTTCAATATCTTCAAGCCGTTTTATGTACAACTCCAGATTTTCTCTCCTCGCTCCTGGCCTTGTTGCAGAAACCGTATCAGCTATTTGTATAATCACATCTAAAACAGTTTCAGGCTTTACCTCATTATGATGGGCAGATACGGCATGAACTACAGCAGGATCTTCATTATAACGCCTGAGTAAATCCGCACCAACCAGCGCATGAGGCCCTTCGATCTCACTTGCCATTACTTTTCCAATATCGTGTAGTAAACCAGCTCTTCTTGTAAGCGCAGGATTTTCGCCAAGCTCAGAAGCTAAAATCCCTGCAATAGTTGCAACTTCAATAGAATGTCTCATAAGATTTTGGCCATAACTTGTTCTAAATTTCATTTTTCCTATAAGCTTTTTTAACTCAATAGGAATATTATGAACAGAAAGAGACACTAAAATATCTTCTGCCTCTTTGAGCAGATCCTGTTCCACTTCTTTTTCAGATTCCTGAACAAACTCTTCTATTCTTGCAGGATGTATCCTTCCATCTATAATAAGATGCTCTAATGCTTTTCTTGCCACTTCCCTCCTAATGGGATCAAAACAAGAAAGCGTTACAGCCTCTGGAGTATCATCTACAAGTATGTCCACACCTGTCAACGTTTCAAAAGTCCGGATATTTCTTCCTTCTCTTCCGATAATTCTTCCCTTCAACTCATCGGATGGTAAAGGAACAACAGAAACTGTTGTTTCTGACACATAATCTGCAGCACATTTTTCCATCGCACCTGATAGAATTTCCTTCGACTTTCTCTCAACAGCCTCTCGTAGATCTTCTTCTTTTTCAATTATTTTCTTAGCATATTCCTGTTCCAGAGCCTTGTCCATTCTATCTAAAATAATTTGTCTCGCTTCTTCTGTTGAAAGGCCCGCAACACGGGAAAGTTCCTTCTCTATTTTTTGAGTGCTCCCTCGTATTTCCTGCTCCTTCTGGCTAAGCTCTTTTTCTTTAGTAAAAAGCTCTTTTTCTTTTTTTTCAAGGGTTAAAAATTTTCTATCAGTATTTTCTTCTTTTCGAATAAGCCGATCTTCAATTTCCTGAAGTTCTTTTTGCTTTAAATGAAATTTATTTTCAAGCTCTTCCTGTTTTCTTTCAATTTCTTCCTTTAACTGTATTCTCTGTTCTCTTTTCTCTGCCTGAATTTCCCGTTCTGCTTCTTCTCTCTGTTTCTTTGCATACTCGTCGAGGGAGCCAATCTTCGTTCTATATACATATGATCCAAACACATATCCTAGAACCACACCCAAGACAAGCATCACTATACTAATTGTAAGATAAACTATGTATGGCACTTCTGCTCTTAACAAAACCCTCACCTCCTATTCTTTTTCCAAAAGGGCGAGGACTTTCCGAACAATATCTGGACGATAACCTCTACTTAAAAGATATTTTCCTAACCTATCAGCTGGCCTTTTAAATGCAATAGATAGAGCATTTTCTTCCTCTTTAGCTTCGGTATATATCCCGCTTAGAAGATTTTCATAAGTTTCTTTTTTCAGACCACGCTTATGGAGCTCCTGCTCCACTTTAAAATATCCATATTTCTTAATGTTTCCATATTTTCTTATTATCTTTTCCACATATTGTTCATCAGAAAGCAGCCCTTTCTCCTTTAATTTTTCGATAACGGTATCAATAAAACAAACATCAAATTTACCTTCTAATTTCTTTCTTAATTCATATTCAGAATAATCTTTAAATGAAAGTAAGTATAACGAATACTTGAACGCCGATTCCTCGTCATTGTGCATTCGTTGCTTTCTTTGGGAAGAACTTGTCCATCACTTCTTTCTCTATTTTGCCAAATAATTCCGGGTGCACCTTTACAAATTGAAGTGAATTATCTCTTCCCTGCCCTAGCTTTACCTCTCCGTAGGAATAAAAAGAACCAGCCTTTTTAATAATATCAGCATCTACTCCAATATCAAACAAATCTCCTTCTCTGCTCACGCCTTTGCCAAAAATTAAATCGACGACGGATTCCTTATAGGGTGGAGCTACTTTATTTTTAACCACCTTTATCCTCAATCTATTTCCATATGTTTCGCCTTTATCTTTTAATCTCTCCACTCTCCTCACGTCCAGCCTCACGGATGAATAAAATTTCAAAGCCCTGCCCCCCGGAGTAACCTCGGGATTACCAAAAACAATCCCGATCTTCTCTCTTAACTGATTAATAAATATTACACAGGTTTTTGATTTACTAATTGAACCTGTGAGTTTTCTTAAAGCCTGAGACATTAAACGGGCCTGAAGCCCCATAAAAGAATCACCCATATCTCCCTCAAGCTCTACTTTTGGCACAAGTGCCGCGACAGAATCCAGCACACAGATATCCACTGCGCCTGACCTTACAAACATATCGATAATTTCAAGCGCCTGCTCAGCATAGTCAGGTTGAGAAACAATCAGGTTATCCACATCGATTCCCAAATTTGCAGCATATTCAGCTGAAAAAGCGTGTTCCACATCCACAAAAAGCGCTTTCCCACCAAATCTCTGGGCAGATGCAATTGCTTCAAGTGCAAGCGTTGTTTTGCCTGTTCCCTCTGGCCCAAAAATTTCAACAACTCTCCCTCTTGGAAAGCCTCCAACACCAAGTGCAATATCAAGTGAGAAAATTCCAGTAGGAATTACATCCATGTCAAAACTGACTTTTTTGTCACCCAAACGCATCACAGCACCTTTGCCAAATTCTTTTTCGGCTTGTGCCATAACAAGTTTTAAAGCATTTTCTTTGCTACTCTGGTCTTTTTCGAATTTATCCTTACTTCCTGCCATTTCATTACCTCTCTTTTCCAATAAATTTACTTTCAATATTATAGTCTATTTCTCAACTGAAACCAAATTTATATATTGATGTATAAATCGGCCCAAACTCTGTAATCTCGCTTTTAATAATTTCAATGCCTGTAGCATGCCCCATTATAGCAGGAAAATTATTTTTCCCGCTAATCCCAAGGTTGACAGTCCCAAATTTTACTCGGCCAACAGTAAGATGCGGAACATAGCTTTTTTCGCGTTTAAACCCCAGCTTGCAGATTTTTTCGTCTAACTTTACCATAATTTCCTTAATTTCTTTTGCTCCCTTATCCAACCCGATAAATATAACCCGGGCTCCTTCTTCTTTTGGAAATCCCGATACCTCCAAAAAAGAAAAATCAAATTCTTTGCAATGGCTTCCTATGTCAGCAATGCTCTCTTTTACTAATTCAAATTTCACATAGTCGGTGTCTCCTAAAAATTTTAGCGTAAGATGAAGATTGTCTTTTTTAACCCATTTGACGCCTGTAATTTGTTTTTTTAATCCTTCTTCTACCTCAAATATCTGCTCCTGAACAGGAGTAGTCGTTAATGCAATAAATAATCTCATAGAACCCTCCCCGTCAGCACATGCTCTTTAGCACTTTCTATTACAACGTCTTGAATTTCTCCTACTATAACATCTCCTTTTACTAAGACAATATTGTCAATTTCCGGAGCATCATATTTAGTCCTTCCAACAAACACTCCTTCTTTTTCATCATAATAATCTATAATAGCAGGAATAGTTTGGCCTATAAATGTGTTGTTCCTCTCTAATGATATCTTCTCCTGAATAGATCTGATAGCTTCTTCCCTTCTCTCTTTAACGGCTTCCTCAACCTGATTTTCCATATTATAACTTTTGGTTCCCTCTTCTCTAAAATATTTAAACACACCAAGGTGGTCGAATTTCATTTTCTCCACAAACTCCTTAAGTTCTTCAAACTCTTTTTCGCCTTCCCCTGGAAAACCCACTATTAAAGTAGTTCTCACCGCTATATTATTCACCTTAAAAAGCTCTAGTATTTTTTCAATATCCTTCCTCTGCCCTACCCGGTTCATATTTTTTAGCATCCTATCGTTAATATGCTGAATGGGCATATCGATGTACGGAACAACTTTCTCGCTATTTTTAATATAAGACACAAGGCCTTCTGTTACTTCGCCAGGATATGTATAAAGCACGCGTATCCATTCTATGCCCTTAATTTTCTCAAGATCCTTAAGAAGCGGTATAAGCATCGGCTTTCCATAGATATCTGCTCCGTAATTTGTTGTATCCTGCGCAGTAATAATAATTTCTTTTACGCCATTATTAGCCAGTCCTTCCACTTCTCGAACAATAAACTCTCTTTCAAGACTATGAAGATTTCCTTTAATCTTCGGTATGAGGCAAAAAGCACACCTGTGATTACAACCATCAGCTATCTTTAGATAAGCATAATGGGGAAGCGTCACAAGAAATCTTGACGGAAGAACAAGCTCGAAATCTCCCGAAAGAAATCGGCCTTTCCTGTCTGATTTTAAAGCATCGATAATATGGTTGATATCGTTTGTTCCAGTAATTGCATCTATTTCAGGAAATCTATTCATAAGACTATTCCCATCAAGTGAAGGATAGCAGCCTGAGATTATAAGCTTTTTTATAATACCCGCTTTCTTTTTTTCAATAAATTCTTGAATTATCTCTTCTGATTCACTGCGTGCAGATTGAAGAAAAGCACAAGTATTAATAATAATTGAATGTGCTTCTTCCAGATTCAGTGTTATATGAATATTATTTTCCAACAATTTGCCCAGGATTCTTTCGCTATCCACAATATTTTTAGGACATCCAAGACTTACAAGACCAACTGGCTCAAAAATCCTATTATGGTTTATATATAACCTCCACTACATCTTTATTTTCACTCACTTGCCCTGTATTTTGCCCATTTTTTGTCACATAAGCATGCCTTGCATTGCCAAAAAGGATTTTTATGTATTCTTCACCTTTGAATTCTTTACTTTCTCCTTTATTTATAAATAACTGCGTGTATTTACCGTCTATTGTCACACCTACCCAGCACTTCGCATCTGCATAAATAATTATATTTATACCGCTAGTAACTTCTTCTACTATTTCGTCAGATATAACTGGCGTAGTTTCGTCAGGTTTTATCTCTTCTATAGGAGCAACCGCCGGAGAATTATCTGGCTCCTGCAAGGGCACCTTTTTTATAGAGAGAAATGATACAACAATCACAATCAGCACAATAACAAGTGCAAGAATTACTAGGCCTTTATAATTTCTTCTTTTAAATACCGGCACAAATTGTTCCTTTGACCCTTCCTCAGCACTGAAAAGCTCTTTATATGCAGTAGAAAGAGGAACGGGATTCAACCACAGAAACGTTGCATATTTGCGTATATACGCATGAATAAACCCGTCATACTTGTCAAATTCATTATTCTCTATTTTTGCAAGATAGTACTCACGTATCAGAGTCTGCTCTGAAACTTCGCGAATGGATAAATTTTTCTTCTCTCTTGCTTCACGCAAAACTTTGCCTATATCAACCATTTCGCTTACCACCTTGCATTAATTTCCCACTATCATCATTGTCTGGATAAATTTTGATTCATTCAAACACTTCATTAATAACTTCTTTCACATTATCAACAAATTTAAATACAAGTTTTTCTTTTACCTGTTTGGGAATTTTCTTTAAATCATTTTCATTCTGCTTTGGTAAAATAATTTTCTTAATCCCGGCTCTATACGCCCCTAATACTTTTTCTTTCACCCCACCAACAGGTAACACCCTGCCTCTTAGTGTAATTTCTCCTGTCATTGCTATATCCTTATTCACAGCTTTTTCCCTGGCTATTGAAATAAGAGCAGTAAAAATAGCAATTCCAGCAGAAGGACCCTCTTTCGGTACTGCCCCTTCAGGGACATGTATGTGCACATCATATTTATCACAAAAATCTTTTGGAGCACCTAACTCTTTTGCATGAGCTCTTACATAACTCAATGCCGCATGAGCACTTTCTTTCATCACATCTCCCAACTGTCCTGTAAGAATTAAATTTCCTTTCCCTGGCATTTTTATTGCCTCTATATATACAATATCTCCTCCAGCCTGAGTTACCACCATACCACAAGCAACACCTATCTGGCTTTTCTTCTCTTTGATTCCTACTGCAAAAACTGGCTCTCCTAAATAATCATTCAGATTTTGGTCAATAATTTTAACTTTTTTAAAATGCTTATCTACTTTATTTTTTGCAACCTTCCTCATAATCTTCATTACGGAGCGCTCTAAATTTCTCAACCCGGCTTCTCTTGTGTATTCTCCTATAATGCGAAGTATAGCTTTCTTCGAAATTTCTATATCCTTTTTTGAAAGCCCATGAAATTTCAATTGTTTTGGAATAATAAATTCTGTTGCGATATGTAATTTCTCTTCATCTATATATCCAGGAAGCGACATTATTTCCATTCTATCAAACAGTGCAGGAGGTATTGTATCCACAATATTAGCAGTAGTAATAAAAAGAACTTCCGAAAGGTCAAACGGCAATTCTATATAATGGTCAGAAAAAGAATTATTCTGCTCCGGATCCAACCCTTCAAGAAGAGCTGCAGTAGGATCTCCCCGAAAATCTGCACCTACCTTGTCTATTTCATCAAGTAAAAATACAGGATTTTTAACACCTGACTGCTTTACTCCCTGAATAATGCGCCCAGGCATTGCTCCTACATATGTTCTTCTATGGCCTCTTATTTCAGCTTCATCCCTTATTCCACCGAGAGACATACGGACAAATTTTCTCCCTAATGCCTCTGCTATGGATTTTCCGAGGGAGGTTTTGCCTACCCCTGGAGGCCCGACAAAACAAATAATAGGACCTTTCATACTCTTCGTAAGTTGTCTAACTGCAAGAAATTCGAGTACCCTTTCTTTAACGTCTTCCAGGCTATAGTGATTTTTATTTAGTATTTTATCCGCTTCACTTATATCCATTTTATCCTGTGTCCGTTTATTCCACGGAAGCTCCAACAGCCAATCCAGATAATTTCTTATCACTGCGCTCTCCGGACTTAAAACAGGAATTTTTTTAAGCCTCTCCAGTTCATCTTCAATTCTATTCTTAACATGCGCGGGAAACTTTCTTCCTTTCATTTTCTTTTTATACTCACCGATTTCCCCTGCTTCCTCGCCGAATTCTCCTAACTCTTTTTCAATTTCTTTCATTTTGGCCCGTAAGAAATACTCTTTTTGGCTTTTTTCTATTGTGCTTTTCACTTCTTCGTCTATTTTTTTGCTAATTTCCAGGATCGTAACTTCCCTCTCGAGAATTTGTACAAGCGCTTTAAGCCTTTCATCAGGATTACTCATCGATAAAACTTGCTGCTTCTCTTCTATGTCGATATTAAGGTTTGCTGCAACAACATCAGAAAATCTTCCTACATCATCTATGCTGGAAAGACCTATCAGTATATCCTGTGACATTTTTTTATTGAAATCGATGTATGCGGTAAACTTCTCCGCAATTAAGCGCACCAGAGCATCCTGACGAATCGTTTTTTCAGTCCTTTCTTCGGAGATAGCATCTACGCGAACTTCCCATAATTTGTCAGATTTAATAAATTCGGTTATCTCCACGCGCTGAAGGCCCTCAATTAGAACTCTGTACGAGCCATCGGGCAATTTTAGGAGCTGCAATACCTCTGCTTTAACGCCAATATGATAAATATCCTCTTCATCCGGATCCTCTACCAGGCCGTTTTTTTGTGTAGCAACAACAATCATTTTGTCTTTACCAAATGCCTGGTCAATTGCATTGATTGATTTTGTTCTGCCAACAAATAAAGGTACCACCATATAAGGAAAGATGACAATATTTCTTAATGGGATAAATGGCAATTTTTGACCCTGTTCCAAACCTATCTTCATCATGCCTCCTAAGCAGTTTTACTTAAGTATACCCTGCTATTATTTGCGTCAAATAGTATTATTTCTTCTCTGTTTTCCAAAAATTCTTTTGTAATAACACATCTTTTTACATTTTTCATTTCCGGCATTAGATACATCAATCCAACCATATGCTGTTCCAATATAGATTTCAACCCTCTTGCTCCAATATTCAATTCAAGAGATTCATCTGCAATAAAACCAAGTGCTTCATCTTCAAACTCAAGATCTACACTATCCATTTCAAAAAATTTCTTGTATTGGCCTATTAATGCATTTTTAGGCTCATATAGTATCCTGACAAGCTCATCTCTTGTTAATTCCTTGAGCTGCGCAATAACTGGAAACCTACCTATAAATTCAGGGATCATGCCAAATTTTAGCAAGTCGTGAGGCATTGGCTTTAATTTTTTGGCATCTTTTTCGTCCTCTGCGCCAAAACCAATTTTTCTCTTCTTCACTCGTTCCTTTATAATTGAATCCAGTCCATCGAACGTTCCACCGCCTATAAATAATATGTTTTTTGTATTTACATGTATAAATTCCTGATAGGGGTGCTTTCGTCCACCAGCAGGAGGAACATTTGCAACTGTTCCTTCAACAAGCTTAAGCAACGCCTGTTGAACACCCTCTCCAGATACATCTCTTGTAATAGAAGGGTTATCGCTTTTTCTTGCTATCTTATCTATCTCGTCAATATATATAATACCTTGCTCCGCAACCTTCACATTATAATTAGTAGCCTCCAAAAGTTTCTGCACAATACTCTCGACATCCTCCCCTACATACCCTGCTTCAGTAAGAGATGTAGCATCCGAGATAGAAAGAGGTACACCTATAATTTGAGAAAGTATCTTAGCAAATAGAGTCTTTCCAGATCCTGTAGGCCCTATCAGCAAAATGTTGCTCTTTTCTACATCAAAATTTTCCTCATTCGCAATAATTCTCTTGTAATGATTATAAGCTGCCACAGAAATGACTTTTTTTGCCTCATTCTGTCCTATGACGTACTGGTCTAAATAAGAATAAATCTCTGATGGTGTAGGTATATCCTTCAAAAACAGTTTATGTTTCTTTTTTTTAGTATCCTCTACAAGTTTATATGCCCGCTTCAAGCATTCATCACAAATATACACACCACTTGGCCCCGCAATTAGTCTCTCTACCTCATCGTATTTCTTGCCACAAAACGAGCACGTTAGTTCTCCTACCTCGTTCATTCTTTGCCCGCTCCTGTAATATCTTTTGATTTTACAATAATTTGATCAATAATTCCATATTCTTTAGCCTCTTCAGGAGACATATAAAAATCCCTTTCTGTATCTTCCTGCACTTTTTTAACAGGCTGTCCGGTATGAGATGCAAGTATCTCAATACCAATTCGTTTTATTCTAAGTATTTCCCTTGCCTGAATTTCTAAATCTGTCGCCTGCCCTTGTGCGCCTCCCCAGGGCTGATGAATCATAATCCTTGAATGAGGCAAAGCATACCTTTTCCCCTTTTCGCCCGCTGCAAGAATAATTGCACCAAGAGATGCTGCCTGACCTAAACAAATTGTTGAAACAGGCGATTTTAGATACTGTATTGTATCATAAACCGCCATTCCGGGCGTTACCTCTCCTCCAGGACTGTTTATATAAAGATATATATCCTGAGTGGGATCTTGCGCTTCAAGAAAAAGCATTTCTGCAACAATAAGATCCGAAATATCCTCGTTAATTACTCCTGTAAGAAATATAATTCTATCCTTCAGCAGCCGGGAATAAATATCATAACTTCTTTCGCCTCTGCCAGTCTGTTCTATTACAAACGGAATTATTGGCATATTATTCATCTCCTTCTCTTTTTTTGATTATAGCATTTTCTTTTAGGAATAAAATTGCTTTTTTACGAAGAATATTATCCTTAATCGCCATACGGATATTGTCATTAAGCGGTACTTTTTTATCCGCCAATCCGTTAGCTTCAAGAAGTTTATTAAACTCTTCTTCTATTTCTTTATCATCAACGGTAATATTGCTCTTTTTTATAACCTCATCCATAACAAGTTCGCTTTTAATATTTTCTACCACAACTTTTTTGACTTCTTCCCTCAGACTATCCATTGTTTTATCCGATTCTTTTAATGCATCTTCAATTTTTTTGCCGATCTTTAAATATTCATCCCGTGCCCTCTGAATTCTCTCGTCAATTTCCTTTTCAACAAGCTTGCCTGGAATTTCCACATCAAGTTTATTTGCAAGCACATTTAATGCCTGCAAACCCCGGTTTTCTTCTGCCTGAAGCCTGCTGTTTTCTTCAGCCTCTTCTCTAATTTTATTTTTTAGCTGCTCGAGATTTTCATATCCCGCCTGTTTTGCAAGGCTATCATCAATAGGAACAACGTGTTTTTCCTTCACTTCAAGCACATTTATTGCTATCTTTTCATCTTTAAAGTCTACAGTAAATCTATCTCCTTTTCTCTTTCCGATGATGATTTCATCAAAATTTCCAATAAATTTATCTCTGCCTATTTCAAGTGTGTCATTCTTCGGCTCTTTGTCGCGCCCTTCCACCTGCCATGTTATCGACACTACATCACCATTTTGTATAGCCCTCTCCACAGGCACAATCTCAGTAAAAGAATCTTGCAATTCATTGAGCTTTGCTTCTACATCCTTCTCTGTATCAGGTTTTTCATAAAGAACCTCAATTTTTCCTGAGAGGTCTATATCAACCTCCGGTAAAAACTCGACAGTGTAGGTGCAGACAAGTTCATCTTCTTCCAGTTTACCGATTTTTACATCAGGCTGGACAATAGGATGTATTTGTTCTTTATCCAAAAATTCTCCAAGGTTCTTTTCAAGCAATATATCTACCGCTTCTTCCAAAATTCTGCCCTCGCCAACAAAAGGAACGCCCATTTCATAAGGAGCCTTCCCTTTTCTAAATCCAGGAACTGTCACCTTCTGCACAATTTTTTTATATGCTTCCTTTTTTTCGTTTTCAATTTCTTCTTTGGCATTCTTTGTTGTAAAAATAATTTTTGAACCTGTTCTTTCCTTTATTGTATATTCCATTTATATATCTCCTTTCTAAATAGAAATGGTGCGAAGGGCGGGACTTGAACCCGCATGAGTTTCCTCACTGGATCCTAAGTCCAGCGCGTCTGCCAATTCCGCCACCCTCGCACTTTATATGAATATAACCGCATAGGCATTTACCCTCAGAACTCAAAATCCATATCTGTGAATAAAAATCTATTATTTCCTTTTTTAAGGTACACAAAATGGCCTAAATTTCTTCATAACAAGCTCAACAACAGTCCATGCATAAAATGGTGGGTCCTGCGGGAATCGAACCCGCAACCTACGGATTAAGAGTCCGTTGCTCTACCAATTGAGCCAAAGACCCACTTTGCACATGGCGCGCCTAGCAGGATTTGAACCTGCAACCTACGGATCCGAAGTCCGCCGCTCTATCCAGTTGAGCTATAGGCGCCTTACTGGTGCGCCCAACAGGATTCGAACCTGTGGCCTGCGGATTAGGAATCCACCGCTCTATCCTACTGAGCTATGGGCGCCTCCTATTAAATACAAAAACAGACATTTATGGGGTGGGTGAGGAGATTTGAACCCCCAACAACCGGAGCCACAGTCCGGTACTCTAACCATTGAGCTACACCCACCATTCTTAAGTGGCGCGCCTAGCAGGATTTGAACCTGCGACCGACGGATTAGAAATCCGTTGCTCTATCCTGCTGAGCTATAGGCGCAACCCAATCCAAACCTGGTCGGGGCGAGAGGATTCGAACCTCCGGTCTCATGGTCCCAAACCATGCGCGTTACCAAACTACGCCACACCCCGAGCCTCACATATTGTATATATAAATGTTAAAAAATCAAGTATCTTTAACCATTTCGACAAATTTAGACATCCAGTTTATGTACTTCTTTTGGAAAAATATCAAGAAACAGTTTGGCCTTAATAAGGAATTCTTCTGTCATTCCTGTTGTAAAAAACATCCTTGTATTAGCACCCGATGATTTATTTATTAAGCTACCCGCTCTTAAAAATTCTTCTAATTTTAAGACAAGCTCATCTGCCGGATCCACAACTTTAACGCCTTCCCTCACAACACTTTTAACAACCTTGTCGAGAAACGGGAAATGCGTACAACCCAATACAAGCGTATCCACTTTAGCAGAGAGCATGCTTTGTAATTTTCCTTCTACTAATTCATAGGCACGTTCGCGCGTTTTATTGCCATTTTCCACAAGATTCACCATCTTCTGGGAGCCTATTTCAAACACTTCAATACTATCGTCTAATTTTTGTATCTCGCTTTTATATGCATGGGAAGCAGCTGTAAGTGGAGTGGAAATCACCCCAACTTTCTTATTTTTAGTTGTTTTCACTGCAAGAATTGCTCCGGACTGTATCATCCCAAATACGGGTATAGGATAAGATATCTCCTTTAGGAAAGGCATTGCAATTGAAGAAACAGTATTGCAGGCAACAATTATTGCTTTAACATCTTTTTTTAATAAGAACCGCGCAATCCTTTCAGAAAATTGTGTAATCTGATTCTTTGTCTTTGTGCCATATGGAAAATTTTTTGAATCCGCAACATATACAAGGCTCTCATGCTCAAGCACTCTCGAAATAGTGTTTACAACAGCAAGGCCTCCAATCCCGGAATCAAAAATACCAATAGAAGATCTCCTACCCACTAAAATATCTCTCTATCCCTTCTTTCAAAGCTTCTGCTATTTTGTCCAAAAATGCAGAGTTTTTGCACAATGATTCTTCATAAACGTTCGAAACAAACAAAATTTCTGTCAGTATAGACGGCATTGTAGTAACATTTCTACACACATAAAGGTAGCCTTTCTTCACTCCTCTATCAATGGTGTTTAAATTTTTTAGCAGCGAATCCTGAACAGCCTTAGCAAAATTGTAAGACCCGCTGTGCCAATAATATGTTTCTGTTCCTTGTGCCGCCCTGTTGACTGATGCATTAAGGTGAATAGATAAAAATAAATCTCCCCCTGAATTGTCTGCCATTGAACACCGCTCTGCAAGCGTTGGGTTATTGGGATCATCCAAAACTTCATGCGTAAGAATCACTGTAGCTCCCTCTGCTTCCAATAATTTCCTTAACCTCTTTGCAATGTCAAGAACAATTACAGCTTCCTTAATACCAGTGGGGCCTGTAGCGCCAATGTCCAGATAGGGGCCGGAATAACTTCCGTGTCCGGGGTCTATCACAATAATTCGCCCTGCAAGCGAGCCACTTTTGCTCACAGCGAGACTAACAGTAACTTTAGCGCCAGTCGTATTAATATCAACAGTTTCGCTGGCTTTGCCAACTTTAATCCTTATTTCAGGTGGAGCACTACCATTTCTTTCCTTTGAATCAATCATATCAAACGTGCCGCATTCTGCATAGAAAATTAAATATAATGAGTCACTTTTTTCCTTTTTGATCTTTGGTGGCGCAGAAAACGTAAACAAAAACTTTCCATCCTCTTCTTTGTACTCTGTTAATACCGGATCAATATAAATTACCTTATCCGTAGATAATATAGAAACATTAAATGTTTCTGAAAGAAGATCCAACGAGATAAAAAATTCTCCGTCCTTTTCCAGAAGTTTACTCCTGTCAACTACTGCTTTTTCTCCAAATAAACTTATATTTACACCACTATCCTGCACAATAGGTTCTATATTAAAATAATTCAAAAAATCGTTTAAACTCAAATACTCCTTGTTGTTTAAATTTTCTACAGAGACATAAATCCCAGTACTAGAAAAATCTATTCTCTTTTCGCCAACTTTAGGTAATTCTAAATGCAGTATAAAAGTCTGGCTATCTTTCATCTCACCTTTAAAGGGAATCCTGTTATTTAAATCAGTAGTAACCGACACAGAGCTGCCTGATTGCTCCCACCGCACACGAATAATCGGAGGAAGATTAATCAAAAGGGCATTATCGCTCTCTGCAATTGTGCCTGTAAAATTGGCTGTGAGCCTCACAGGATTCTCCAGCATAGATAAAGAAGGAGCAGATAAATTTTTGCCCTTCATCACAATATCTATTCCACTAAGGCCAATCGTCCAGGTTACTTTATTTAGCTCGCTCTTTCCTTTATCGCTAGTGATAACAAGGTCAGAACGAACCCATCCCATCACTCCATCGGTACTTATTTCATACCAGACTTCCTTTTTTTCATTTTCTCCAACACCTCTAATCATTACAATTGTTCCGGATTTTAATACAGTCTGTACAGAATAATTGGTAGAAGGTCCTCCCCTGAGATTGACAACATCCTCTATTTTTCCTTCGCTTCCTATTTTAGATAAGTCCAGCGGAGGAGATGAAACAACATCAAAAAGAGGGGCATATACCCATCCAATTTTACCTTTATACTGGACTTCCAGCCAAATCTCTGCCTCCCCATTCCTTGCAATGCCTACAACAGGCAATTCACTTCCTTTATCAATCAGATCTATTCTCGCGTAGTCAAGTGATGGTCCTTCTCTAAGATTTATATAGTATAAAGCCGTTGCAAGGGAAGTTTCATCATCAGTTTCGGGAGGAGTTTCAGGAGTCTTTTCTACTTTTTTAGTATACCAGCCCGCAATATATCTATACTTCCCATCTTTATCCTGATACCTGTACCATGTTTCCCCATCTGATCTCCTTATAATCCGCTGGACCCTAACCACGTTGCCCTCATTCAATACATCTACCATAGTAAATCCCACGCCAGGTCCTATCCTCACGTTTAACACATCTGCAACGATCTCTGCGTCAAAATCTGCATCCTCTCCCTGTATCGTAATACGTGTATTGCGTGTAAGCCATGAGGCAATGTATCCTGTAGTATTTTTGCTAAAATCATACACTCTGTACCACGTTTCTCCTTTAGCGTTCTTTTGGGTAAAAAGAAGTTCCAGTAAAGTTCCTCTATCCGCCCGGTATAAAATGTTATTTTCTGTTCCCGGCCCGCTTCTTATATTTACAGAAGAAACATTAACCTCTATCAAATAATATCCAGCCGCATTAGCTATTGGAACAGATGCGAAAACAATCATAATAAATAAAATGACAGATAATATCTTTTTCATATCAATCTCCTTACCCTGCCTATTTCTCTTTTTATTCTTTTTTCCTCTTCTTTTACCTTGTCGCCAAACAGCTTTTTAGAACGCACAAGCGCGATTTTCACCTTTATCCGGTTGTGCGCTGTATGGACATCAAGAGGAATAATTGTATATCCCTTCTCCTTCACTCTTGAACTCCATTTAATAATTTCATGCTCGTGAAGCAAAAGTTTTCTCCGCCGCCTTTCATCTTTTACATTATGCGCCGAAGGATTTGTCGCGATAAACATCTTATATATAAAAAATTCGCCGTTTTTTTCCTTTATGAAACTGCCATGCAAATTTACCTTTCCAGCTCTTACAGATTTTGTCTCGTATCCTTCCAGCTGAATACCGGCTTCCTTAGTATCAATAATTTCATAGTTTCTCGCAACACGTTTATTTGTAGCAATTATCTTTTCTTCTTCCATTTATTCCTCAGCTCTTTGAGCGTATTTCTCAGCTCCTCTGGCAACATCGCATGCGCCATAATTTTTCTCTCCATTATAGGATGAAAGAAAGAAATTTCATAAGCGTGCAAAAAATGCCGCGTGAGAGAAATATCTGCGCCCATTTTCCCGCCGTATAAAGAATCTCCGGCAACGGGATGTCCAAGATATGCAAAGTGTACACGAATTTGATGGGTTCTACCTGTTTCAAGGCCTACAGCAACAAGCGTATAAGGCCCTATCTCCTCAATAACCCTGTAATGAGTCACAGCATACCTGCCAGATGGAGAAATCCCCATCTTTATTTCGTTTTTATTTCTTCGTCCAATTGGCAAATTTATTACACCTTTCTTATCCTCTAAGTTTCCTTTTAAAAGCGCTATATAGTTTCTTTCAATTTTGTGCTCTTTAAGCAGCGCTGATAATTTCAAATGCGCTTCATTTGTTTTGGCAACAACAAGAAGGCCTGATGTATCTTTATCAAGCCTATGCACAATCCCCGGCCTTATAACTCCACCTATCGCCGAAAGATCGTCTAAATGAAATAAAAGCCTGTTAACAAGCGTGTTTTCCCTCTGTCTTCCTACCGGGTGCACTACAACACCTGCCCTTTTATTCACGATTGCAAGATATTTGTCCTGATAAACAATTTCAAGCGGTTTGTCTTCTTTGGGAATGGCCAGTGTGACAGGTTCTTTCACCTGAAGCTCAATTAAATCGTCTTCCGCCAGCATATGTGAAACTTTAACTATTTCCCCGTTAACTCTCACGCAATCTTCTTTTATAAGTTTTTGCAGATAAGAGCGCGTATAATCAAGCTTTTGCGAGAGAAAAAGATCCAGCCGCTTTCTCTCGTCCGCTTTAAGAATGTGCTTTTCCATGAAAGAACAGTATATAAACTACTATCATTGAAATGCCTATGTTTACAAAAGAATCTGCCAGATTAAAAACAGGCCATACTCTAAAATCTATAAAATCCGTCACATGCCCAATGAATATCCTGTCAAGCAGATTTCCTATGATTCCGCCAAAAAGAAAACCGCCTCCAAATAAAAGAAAACGGGTCGAAGTAAAAAAATCAAGAAAATACAAAATAACAATTAGAGAAATTATGCCAATAACTATAATAAAAATACGTCCATTTGGTAAAATTCCAAATGCGGCACCAGTATTTTTGACATGTGAGAAATAAACAACGCGGTCAATTACCGGTACACTTGCCCCTACGACAAGCTTTTGCCTCACAAAATACTTAGTCAGCTGATCGGCAAATGCAACAAAAAAAGCCACTATAAGAAAAATAACATTTCTATTCATCAATTTCTACCGCCTTTTCAATATCTACCCCTCTAACTTCCACTCTTTTGGTGTGAGCTGCAGCCCCTTTCAATATTGTGACATCACTCTTGCGCACATCAAAAAATTCAGCCAAAAAATCTACAAGCTTCTTATTTGCTCTGCCTTGTATGGGAAGTGCATTAAGTTTTATCACAAGTTTGCCGTCTCTTTTGCCTACCACTTCATTTTTCTTTGCATTTGTAATTACCTTTATATCCAGTATTATATCCCTCTTCATCTTGTATAATCTTACTACAATATCGGGCAAAATCAAGCATAAGGCCAAACATAACTAATCTCGCAGTAAAAGCCAAAAATCAAACCCTTCATGGGTTGCATTTTTCAACAAGTTTAATATAATAACTGCGTGGAGGAGAGATGGCCGAGTAGGCTGAAGGCACTCGCCTGCTAAGCGAGTGAAGGAGTTAAATCTTTCCGTGGGTTCGAATCCCACTCTCTCCGCCAATTAACTCCCTCCAAACATATCAATCAAACGATCAAATGGAGAAGCTATCCCCCTTGCTTCTCCGTTTCTATTTAAAAGTATCGCTCGGTGCCAGGCACTTTGTGATCAAAAAAGGTATCGCTCGGTGCCAGGCACTTTGTGATCATTTTTAGAGAATAGGAATTTATGTATAATAAGGTATGGGCAGAGCAAAAAGAATAGAATATGAAGGCGCTATATATCACGTAATTTCAAAGACAGTAAGCAATGAAAATGCTTTCATAGAAGAGGACGATTATAAATATTTTATAAAAATCACTTGCAGTACTTTCTCTAAGTATCAGGCAATGCTTCTTTCGTTTGCATTAATGAAAAACCACTACCACCTTCTAATAAAAACAGAAAAGGCAAATCTTTCACAGATAATGCATGAAATTAATTCAAAATATGCACACCATTTTAATTCTGTGCATATAAGAAAAGGTCATCTCTTTCAAGATAGATATAGAAGTTACTTAATTACAAACGATGAGTATTTTATAAATGCTTTTGTATATATTAATTTAAATCCATTAGAAGCACAATTAGTGGAACAGCTTAAAGACTATAAATGGTGCAGTTATAGATATTTTGAAGATAGAGATAATGCTCCAAGATGCCTAAACTTTAAAGAAATTCATAACCTTTCAGGCATTGAAATCTCCAGGTTTACCCAATTCGTAATATCAAAAATGCTAGAATCTAAAAAATATGGAAGAGAAATCAATGAGCACAACTCAGAAGAGAATATAAAAAAAATTAGAGAAATATCTGCAGTAATCCAAAATAAATATGGCAGTATTATTGGAAATAGAGAGCTGAAATATCTACTCACATATGCACTTTGCTCTAAAAAATTTAAATTAGTAGATATATCTTTTGCATTGGAAATACCATATGCCACAATAAGAAAAATTAAAAATAAAGTAGAAAAAAGAATGGCTTCTGACATGACGTTTAATGAATGGTTTAGCGAAATAGGCAAATACTTTTGATTGCCCCAAAAAGTATCGCTTGGTGCCTGGCACTTTGTGATCATTTTTAAAGGAATGGGGATTTATGTATAATAAAGTATGATTAAAATACTTATTGCAACAAAAAATAAAGGAAAAATAAAAGAAATCAGGGAAATTCTAAAAACCTTGCCAATTAAAATTATAGCGCTGCCAGAAGATGAAGAAGACACTGTCAAAGAAGACGGAGAAACGTATCTTGAAAACGCACTCAAAAAAGCACAATATTATGCAAATAAATACAAACTCCCCGCACTCTCGGATGATTCCGGCCTGGAAATTGATGCACTGAATGGTGCGCCGGGGATAAACTCCGCACGCTTCCTTGGCGAAAAAACTTCCTTCGATGAAAAAATGAAAAAAATCCTGGAGATGCTTAAAGACAATCCAAACCGCAAAGCACGGTTTAAAACTGTTGCTGTGCTATATCTTCCAAGAGAAAAAAGATATTTTACGACAGAAGGTACAGTAGAAGGAGAAATTTTAGAAGCACCGGAGAAAAAAGAGGGAAGTGGTTTTGGCTACGACCCCGTCTTTAAGCCGGTTGGTTTCAACAAAAGTTTTTCGGTGCTTGGAAAAGAAGTCAAGAATAAAATAAGCCATAGAAGTAAAGCACTTGATAAAATGAAAGAAATCATAGAAGAAAATTTTGGGGAGGCAATGAAATGATAGAGATAAAAGTAAACGGAAAAAGACTTCCAGCAAATAAATATGTGTATGAAGTTTTTAAATCGGTGATTTTTGCACTGCTTAATACATTAAAAAATGTGCCGGAGATAGATTCGGTAGAGATTACAATAAAGAAAGACAAAGAAAAAGAGATTTCTTAGGCAAATGCACACTTATTGCCAAAAATGATCACTTTGTGCCAGGCACTTTGTGATCAATAAAAGTATCGCTAGGTGCCTGGCACTGAGCGATACTTTTATTAGCGGTTCAGCGGTTAACCCACTCGATGCGCACCCTGCCAATGACTGACACTATCACCTTTATCTGCTTCGAACCACTTCTATTTATCAGGTTAATATGTCCTCCACCCTGTTTAGGTATCCCCCGGTTATTAAAATTAAGATCAATCGTTGCAGCAGTCCCTGGGACGCTTAATGTACCAAATGTAATTGAATCAGGAACATCTTTCTCAAAATATTTTGGAAATCCGTAGGCATCGTTAAACTTTCTTGTTATTATTTTACCCGAACCTAACACATAATTTGCATCATAATCTGCTTCAATTTTATACTCATTTCTTTCCGGGTGAAAATGAATTCTAAAATGTGCTGGACTGTTGCTGCTGTAAGCAATTGCAAGCTGCTGCACAAGCCGGATATCCTGCTGAACTTGCACAGCAGTATTGTACAGTGAACGTTCTACAATGTAACTTGATGTCATAGGAGCAGCAACTCCCACCATAATAATAATTATTGCAATGACTATGATACCCTCGATAAGAGTAAATGCTTTACGAGAGTAAGTAAGATTTGTCATTCGCTATTCCTCATAAGGAACAAAACTTTTCTTTTGGGCTTGTAGTTCAAGTTGAACTTCAATAATTGATTAACACCAAAATTCAAATAAGTGATATCAATATGGCTGATTACGAAAATTTTTTCAGGATATATTTGACTATGCTTTGCCATCTATTTGCCGCAATCAAAGGCTTTACCGCTTCCCTGTTCCTCCCTCTTTGCAGAATAAGTCACCTGAATTACGACAAAAATTACCTTTGAACCCATGTTATATGTATACGACCAATGACCGAAACTTCAATCTTAATTATTTTGCTTCCAGATCCGTTCATAAGGTTAATGTAGCCAACACCCGGGTCCGGATGTCCAAGGTT
>JAUXIC010000005.1 GCA_030621215.1 Caldisericota bacterium | reverse complement strand
TGTTTTTCTTTGGTTCTATACCTTTATTTTTTAAAAATACTTTAAAGCATTTAACCGTTTTATTAACTGATTCTTTTTCTCCCATTAGTTTAATCTGTAGAAGGGAATCTTTAAATATTGGAGGATAAGAAGCGGTTTTTATTGTATATTTTGTTTCGAGCATTTCAAGAAATTCAACAAGATCAGATTCCTTGAGTGGTACAAAAAATGTTTTTTCAAAAATCCTTTTTCCGTCTGCAAGTAACGGCAATACGTAACGGGTAAACATTGCATTAAATTCTTGAGGTACACCGGGGAGAACAAAAAGATGTTTATTGGTTATTGTAATATGCATCCCAGGAGATACGCCGACTTCATTTTTTATGGGAATTGCACCTTTAATTGCGTAGGATATTTTTTCTATATAATTCTTGTTTGCCTGTTGTTTGATTTTTTTTAAGCTATTTAGTGCATAGCATTGTGCTGTTTTATCTTTTACAAGCGGTCTTCCCAATGTTTTTGAAATGGTTAATAGTGTAATATCGTCGGGGGTCAGACCAAGCCCTCCGGATGTAATTAAGACATCAGAATATGCTATAAGAAAAAGCAGGCCTTCTTTTATTGAGGCCTCATTATCTCCCGTGAGGAGCAATTTGTTTAAATACAGATGTTTCTTCTTTAGTTCCGAAATTACGAAGCGGGCATTGAGATCCTTTCTTTCGTTGCGGAGGAGTTCGTCTCCTATGAGCATTAAACTTATTTTCATCAAGCACCGAATTTTTTCAGTTTTAGAGCATGAGCAAGCATTAAGATAATTTCATTTTTTGCCTCAAATCTACCAAGCCCTCCTTTGGTTCCAATTTCTCTTTCTGAAAAATATTCTGTCCGGTCAGGGCGTGCATAAGGAGACAGAAGGACAAACGGTACGCCATGGAAACTATGCTGCTTCATTATGGCGGGTGTGGAATGGTCGCATGTAATGGCTAGCACGGTAGGATTCAATTTGAGTATTTCAGGAACAATTTTTTCATCTATTTCCTCTATGAGGCGTACTTTAGCATCGAAGTTTCCATCTTCACCATATGAATCTGTTTTCTTTATATGAAAATAGAAAAAATCGTATTTATCATAATTTTCTTTTAGTGTTTTTAGTTCATCCATGATATCCGTACTGCCTACATCTAATATGTCCATACCAACGAGCTTGGCGAGCCCCCTGTACATAGGGTATGTTGCAATAGCTGCTGGTTTTAAACCATAGATTTCTGTCATCGGCTGTATTTCAGGGTACGAAGAAAATCCCCGCAATAATAATCCGTTGGCTGGGTGCTGGTCTTTTATAATACTGTTTGCTTTTTCAATAAATTCATTCACTATTTTAGCGCTTTTTTTTGCTTTTGCGTCTAAGAAGCTGCATTTTAGCGGCGCAACGCCAGTAGCTTGCGGGTCAGTGTCGGTAAGCCTATCTGAAAGATCTTCTCCCCTGAAAATTACGGTGAACCGGTAATCCATCACAGGCTTTATAAATATTTCAGTATCTTGAATTTTCTTTATCTTATTTTGTATCATTTCAGTGAGTTTTTTGCAGTGTTCTGTTGGTATTCTGCCAGCCCTTCGGTCGAGTATTTTATCGGCGCTGTCAAGTGTTGCAAAATTACCCCTTACTGCTATGTCTCCTTGCTTTAAAGGGAAGCCGATACCTAAAGCAGCCAAAATACCTCTACCTATCATATATTTAATAGGATCATATCCGAAAATGCTGAGATGACCCGGTCCTGAACCGGGAGTAATGCCCATTGAAACAGGATCTGCAATACCTGTAATGGAATCTCTTGTTATCAAGTCAAAATTTGGGGCATATGCAGTTTCAATCTCTGTTTTACCCAACTTGTTTGGTATGCCCGCAACGCCATCCAAGACCATGAGGATTATTTTATTATTGTTTTTTACTATCAGATTTTTGATGAGTTCTTGCGATATCACTCTTCGCCTCCTTTTTTCTATTTTGCTGTATCTCCCTGCATAGGCATAAGATATCCATTATCCATCATCCATTCGAATATTTTTGAAATTTTTGCATATGTATACTCTTCTTCTATATCTTTATATTCAATTTCTATGAGGTTATTGTCTTCGATGAGGAATAGATACTGAATAATAATATCTCCTCCAAGAGGGGCATCTCTGTTTTTATCTACATAGAGATTTAAAATCTCAAAATGTGGTATTTGAGTTGAGTCGATTCTTCCTTCTTTTGCAGCATTGTCAATCTTTTCATGAAGAGCGGCAGTATCTTTGAAATCTTTTGTAAGAATAAGCGCAACATCTGAATCGTATTCTATGTCTCCCCCGCCGGTGCAGTTAAACATTGTAGGTCTTGTTGTGCTTTCTTTTGAATCAAGACGACATCCTTCTTTATCAAAGGAAGAAACAGCAAAAACTGGACATTTTAACTCCATAGACAAACCTGCCAGACCGCCAGAAACATCATCTACTTGTTGGGCAAGATCCTGGTAAAGAATGGGGGTAGGAACTTTTTGCAGGTAATCGATAATTATTACTATTTTGTCTGTGTTTGCTTCCTGCATGACTGAAAAAGCGTGGCTCTTTATTCTATTTATGGTATCCTCTCTTCTTCCTTCGACAAGATAGAGATAGTTCATATAACTTTCTGTTTTTGCATAGCCGCGGTTAAATCTTTCCTTAAGCTCGGGATTGCTTATGACGTTTGTTGTTTCAAGTACATAAGGAGGTATCAATGTTTCTTGGGAAAAAATTCGTAAAAATAAAACTCTTGAAGTTTGTTCCCATGAATAAAATAGAATAGGTACATGTTCATTGCTTGCAATATATGAAGCGATTCTTAACATGAAGTTTGTTTTGCCCCTCCGGGGTGCACCCGCTAAAGCATAGTAGAATCCGGGCCTTGCGCCAGAAAGAGTTTCGTTCAGACAGTGAAATGGCTCTAAAGAGTATCCAAGAATGAAGTTTTTATCAGATTCTCTTGATTCAACTTCTGAAGAAAACATAATAAGCTGTGTCCTTACGGGATTGAGCCTTTTTTTGACTCTTCTCCTCATGATATCGTGAACTTCATTAATTATTTCCCCTGTAAATTCGGTAAGATCTTTTTTCTGCTCTTTTTCCTTTATATAAGATTCTATGCGCTTTCCTATAGACATAAGTCTTTCTTCTGATTTCCTTTTTTTGAGAATATCTATATATGCAATAAGGGATTCAAGGTTTAACGGAGTAACTGTTGTGGCTTTATCGACTAGTTTACCTAAATTTGTCGAGTATATCCCACTTTCCTCAAATTCTGTTTTTATTAAAGTGGGTTCGGGGATTGCTTCTTTTTTGCCATATTTTTTAAGGATATAGTCAACGAGGATTTTTTCTTCATAAGCACTAAAAAGTTCTTTTTCTAAACCATTTTTAATGCTGCTCAGCAAGAGGAATTTATCCTTAAGTATGGAACCAATTAATTTTATTGCAATTTCATCCATTATATCCCTCCTATAATATTTTTTATTACAATTATATTCATTATATCATTAAAATGAAATAATGACTTATCTAGTAAAATGAAATCTGCAAGATAACCATTTTTGATTTTTCCACTTGCATTTTCTGCAAAGCTTGCAAATGCACCGCCAGTTGTGTATGCATCAAAAGCTTCTTTTCTGGAAATACATTCTTCTGGTACAAAGGGATTTGTGTTGTCTGGCGAAATCCTGGTAGTAGCAGCATATATGCCTCGAAGTGGAGATGCATCCTCAACAGGGGCATCAGATCCGAATGCAAGCAATTTACCGCTATTTAAAACTGTTTTCCATGGGTATGCGTATCTGTAATTTCCTAGCAGTTTTTTAACAAGAGCGGCATCTGCAATGGCATGTATTGGTTGCATTGATGCTATACAATGAGTCCTTCGAAGCAGCGGGAGATCTTTTTCATTGAGGAATTGGAGGTGCTCAATTCTGTTTCGCATTTTTGGGTTTCCAAGGCGGCTAAAAAGGCTCATTACGGTATGTACAGCCTTGTCTCCAATTGCATGTACTGCAACCTGGATATTATTTTCATTTGCAAGACTTATTATATTATTCAATTCGTCTTTTTCCATTGTGAAAGACGAAGGAAACCCATTTACCCCGTACATTGCGGCAGTTTGCGAGCCAAGCGAACCATCCATGAAGCATTTTACTGGGCCGAAACGTAAATTTTTATCACCTAATCCAGTATATATATTTTCATCAACGATGTCCTGCAGTGAGTCCCTTTCAATGCCTTGATAGATGCGTATTCTTAAGTTTTCATTTTTGTTTATATTATCTAAAAGAGGGTAGAGAGAAAAATCAAAGTTTGTAGCTGAAACAATCCCTCTTTTCAACAGATACTTTTCTGCGTTTTTTACATCTTTTATAGATATTTGTCTTTCTTTTATGCTTTTAATGAGATCTATCGCACGATCTTTCAATATTCCAATAAATTTTCCTTTGTTTTTTACTAACACACCCCCTCTAATTCTTTTTAGAGTGATTTGCTTTTCTTTTAAAGCCACTTTGTTTACGAAAACTGAATGCTCATCCTTACTCTGTATAAAAACCGGTTTTTTATTATACTCGAAGAGTTTTTCCCATCCATTTGTTGAAAGATTATTGAAGTCGAAGCTATAGATGTATACAAAATTTTTATTGCTCTTTTCAATTAAACGTTTGAGGCATTGATAGTTTTTACAGTTCGTAGCGTCCTCAGAAGAAAGGAGCAGTGCAATTTCTTTTAAATGCACATGCGCGTCGTTAAACCCGGGATACAAAAAACCATCATACTTTTTTTCCCGGGCAAATGGAAATTGTTGTTTTATTAGATTTCTTTTGCCAGTTGCCTGTATTATCCCGTTCTCAACAACAATTGAATAATCTTTTTTTTCCGTCTCATTGATATAAATTGAATCAGCAGAAAAAATTGTTTTCATTCTCTTACTAAAAGAAATTCTTCTTTGTTAACAATAAGTTTGATTTTTTTTATATCAGGCAGCTCTGTATAAGAAAGCATGATTTGCTGTTTGATACCGCTTATGTCAAAGCTTACATCTTCGGGAATTGATATTTCCATAACAAGGGTAAAATTCTCTGTTCTGTAAGAAAGAAGCGTACTATTTCCAGGCACGTGTGTATCAAACTCTGAGGAATCCTTTAGAAGGGCAAACAATGCTTCTATGGGGTCTTGCGAATTAATTGTTTTTACAACGGGCATAAAAAACTGTTCTTCTCCTTCTGTATAAACATAATAAGGTATTACTATTTCACTTTCTTCCATGAGAGAGAAAAAACGTTTTATAGGATGTGATATATTTGTACTGCCAAAAAGAGTAGGAACAACTTTTCCATCTATTAAAATCTGAACTGATGTAATATCTGGCAATTCTGTGAGCGTATTTACTATTGAAAGCACTGTGAGATATTCAGCATGAGATCCCAGGGGATAGTTAAGTATCTTTGGTGAAAAATCAATAGTGGCAACGCCACCTGATTGAATATAAAAATCATTCAGTATATTAATGCCTTCTGGTAAAGGAGAGCCGAGGCCTTTTAGTGACCCATAAAAAAGTTCCTTGAGAATTTCTTTCGTTAATGCAACTGGATCAGTTTTGGGGATTATCTCTCTTTTTTCAAGGAGAAGGCTGGAGCTATTTGGATTGACGAAATATAGGAAAACCTCCTTTCCTTGTGGTAAAACTCCTGAATAGTGTGCAACAGGGTGGTCGATTCGAATGTAATGGTTGAAGTAAGTCTTCTTTTCATTATCTATTAAAATCTGAACCGATGTAATATCTGGTAATTCTGTGAGGGTATTTATTAATCCGTACACTCTTATAGCTTCTTTTCTGACGCTTAATGATGCAATCTTTGTAGCCGCTTCATTTAAATTCAATGTGCATACGCCATTTTTTATGTTTATTGATTTTACGACAGTGTCGCTGCTTAAAGGAGAGAATAGGTCGTTCTGTGCAGGTGTTTTAAGTGCATCTATTATTTTTATTACTGCGAGCGTATTACTGCTGGGAAGTATAATTTCTTTTTCTGTCGGTATGAGTTCTTTTCCTATCGGATCATAGTAGTAGAGTTTTATTGTAGTTTTTTTACCTGTCGTATTTAAACGAAGATTTATATAAAGATAGGAACCTGTTAGAACGATTACAACAAATAGAATTAGGGCAATCAGGCGGACCATCGTTTTTTTATTTTTCATACTTTCATTGTACCTTAAAAATTATTTTTTTAAATATATCTTTAGAGGGCTATATTCTTAAATAACAATGTTTTACATCTTTTTTAATTTCTTCATAAAATACATTCATTTCTTCTTTAGAAAAAGTTTTTTCATTCTTGAATTTTGCAGAAACTGTCTTATCATAGTGTGCGTTTTGCAGATAGTATCGTTTTGCGCCTTTTATAAGCAGTCCTATTTTTCTGAAACTTTCTTTTGTATGAATTTTTTTTATTGCCGTGGTTCTGAATTCATAATCTGGAGCATATTGCATTATGATATTTATACTTTCTTTGATCTTATTTACATCCACTATTGTTCCGCAAGCTTCCGAGTAGTTTTCAAGAGGTGCTTTTATATCCATTGCAAAGTAATCAACAAGCTGCTCGTCTATTAATTTCTTAATCATATCTGGGTTTGAGCCATTTGAATCGATCTTGATAAGATATCCCATTTTTTTTATCTTTTTAATTATTTTTGGCAGGCCTTCCTGTATAATAGGTTCTCCTCCAGTAAATTCCACAGCTTCAAGTAAGCCCTTTCTTTTTTCCAGAAATGAAAGTACCTCGCTAAGGGAGATGGGTTGTTCAAACAGGTGTGGCAATACGAGTTCAGGATTGTGGCAATACGGACATCTAAAATTACATCCCTGAGTGAATATAATGGCACATGTTTTGCCAGGATAGTCGATTAGGGAAAACTTATTAAAACCACCAATACTTATTGTATTTTTTGTCATTTTTTATTTGTTGCGGAATTCGTGGTGATAGTATTTTTGGCTGAGCAGTTGGGCGGGCAAAAACTATTTGCAGTCAGAAAGTATACGAATCCCTATTAATCCTCCTTTTCCAACATTTTACTATTTTTTTATCTTCTTGCAATAAATGTCTAATCATTTACAATGATCACCTGGTGAGATGTGATATGTATGGAATAATTGGACTGGGAAATATTGGAGAAGAATACAAAGGTACTAAGCATAATACTGGTTTTATGGTGATTGATGCTCTGGCTTTTAAATGGAAAATTACACTTAAAAAGGTGAAATATTCTTCTTTTTATGGCAAAGGAACAGCTAAATGCGGCAGAAACAAGGAAGCAGTTGTATTAGTAAAGCCCATTACGTATGTGAATCTTTCGGGAAGAGCTGTAAAACCGCTTATTAATGATTTGTTGATTCCTCCCTCTCGTCTTATTATTGTTCATGATGATCTTGATATTCCAGTGGGGAGATTTAAAATAAAAGTAGGCGGAGGGGCTGGCGGTCATGGAGGAATTACCTCTGTTCTTTCGCTTATTGAGTCAAATTTTATCAGAATCAAAGTAGGGATAGGAAGGCCTCCGGCAAAAACTGAAACAGTAAATTATGTACTTTCTCAGTTTAGTCCTGAGGAAAAAGTCATAATGGAGCAGGTTATAAACGATGTTGCGGAAGCAATTGAATTGATTATTTTTGAAGGCATCGAGAAGGCACAAACAGTTTATAATAGATGAAATTTGAAGATTTGTTTGAAAATCCTGAAAGGATAATTCAAACTTTAGAAAAGGAAAAAGTTTTTATTTCACCAGATTTTGGTGTATTAATAAAAGCAATTGCTGGTGAACTAAAGGATCAAGACATTGTTATTGTCACAAGAGATTTTGAAGATGCGAAACTACTTAAACGTATTGTTCCTAGCAGTTTACTAAATCCTGAATTTGGGTTGCATCCGTTCGAAAACGGTTTTGTGAGTGAAGACAGAATCGCCGGGAAGATTGAATTTCTTAATTTATTTTACAAAAAAGAGGGAAGAAAAATTATTATCTCTTCTTTAAAAGGACTGTTTGACCCTGTGCTCCCGGTGGAATATGTTGAAGAGCTTTATATTAAAAAAAATGGAAAAGTAAGTATTAGTAAACTTTCTCGTACTCTTGCCAATTTTGGTTACAGACGGACTTTAGAAGTGGCAGAACGCGGCGAATTTTCGGTAAAAGGTAACATTGTTGATATCTACACGTTTACTCATGAAAAGCCTATCCGGGTGCTTTATGGAGAAGAAGACGAAATAGAAGTGTTAAAGTTTTTTAACATAGAGACAAGACGGTCAGAAAGTGTTCTTTCCTCCACCAAAGTTTATCCTGTTAATTATTTTCTTTTTCCCAAAAAAATATGGGAAAAGGCTTTCGGACGAGTGGAATTCTGCTTAAGAAACGAGAAAAATGAATACTTAAAGGATTCAGTGACAGAAGATTTTGCTGCTTTAAGGGCAGGCGATACGATAGGAATAAACTATTACTTCCAATTTTTTTTAAACAAAGGCATTGTCTCATATCCATCTCTTATTGATCAAATTAATTGCTTCACAAAAATAATTTACAAAACAATTGATACTAAAAACTTTGTAAAAGAAACAAAAGAGGTATATGAGAAGAGCGTGGACACAGGTGAGATTATCCCTCTTTCTATAGATACTATTGAAAAGGGTTTAGACGAGATAGAAAAAGGGAAAGTTGTGTATTTAAGTAAATTTTCCGATTCCGAAAAATATATTGAATTGCCTATAAAATCTCTATCAGAAAATTTCCTCGCACTTTCTTCCTTTAAAGATTTTATATTGAATTATCTTGACGAAAAAAACATAATCATTATTACCGAGGAATATGAGCGGGTAAAGGAATTACTTGATATTTATGAGATCTCGTCATCTAAAACGCAGAAACTACAACTAATAGACGGGTATATGGAGCAAGGGATAGAAACCGAAAAAATTTTAGTTTTGACTGATAAAGAATTGTTTCCGCACTATAAAATACACAAACCGGCAAAAAAATTATTGTTTAGCGAAAAAATTGTGAGCGTTGAAGAATTAGAAACAGGCAATTATGTTGTTCATAAAGATTTTGGTATAGGAATATTCAAAGGACTTGTAAAACTTAAAATGGGAGACAGCGAAAGCGAATATCTTCTTATAGAGTATAGAGATGGCGAAAAATTATATGTTCCAATGGAAAGAATAGGCTTTGTCGAAAGGTATATCGGAGACAGGCGAATTATTTCACTAAATAAACTCCATGGTAAAGAATGGGAAAATATAAAAGAGAAAGCAAAAGAGAATGCACAAAAACTTGCAAGGAAGCTTTTACATGTGCAGGCTGAAAGGGCTTTGAAGGGCGGATTTTTGTTTAAGTCCTTTAGAGAGGAAGAGAAAATTGTGGATCTTTCTTTTCCTTACGAATTAACAGATGACCAGGAGATAGCGCTAGAGGAAGTAATGTTAGATATGGAATCAGATAAACCAATGGATAGGTTAGTATGCGGTGATGTTGGATATGGTAAAACTGAAATTGCAATAAGAGCTGCTTTTAGGGCAGTGATGAACGGAAAACAAGCGGTAGTGCTTGTGCCTACCACAATTCTTGCCATGCAGCACGGGAGAATTTTTAGGGAGAGGCTTCATCTTTTTCCAATCGAGATTGATGTGCTCTCGCGTTTTACGTCTAAAGAACATACGAATACAATATTAAAGAAATTGAAAGCAGGAACCCTGGATATATTAGTTGGCACACATCGAATTTTATCAAAAGATGTAAAACTCAAAAATTTGGGTTTGCTTATTATTGATGAGGAACAGAAGTTTGGTGTCCGGGACAAAGAAAAAATTAAAGAGCTTTGTGCAAATATCGATATTCTTACTCTTACTGCAACGCCAATTCCGCGCACATTGCATTCTTCTTTAATCAACCTGAGGTCTATTTCGCTTATCAATACTCCGCCTATGGGGAGGTTCCCGATAAAAACGTTTGTGATGCCTTTAAATTGGGAAGTTATTGTAAAAGCTATTCAGTTTGAACTAAATAGAAAAGGGCAGGTGTTTTTTGTTCACAATAAAATTGAAGATATATATGAATTTACTGAGAAGTTAAAGAACTTATTGAAAGACGAGAGAGCAAGAATTAGTGTTGTGCATGGAAAAATGGACAAAGGGGACATTGAGCAGGTTATGCTTTTATTTTATCAGGGGAAAATAGACGTACTTGTTTCTACGACAATTATAGAAAACGGACTTGATATACCTACGGTGAATACATTAATTGTAGATACTGCCGAGAATTTTGGGCTTTCGCAGATGTATCAATTAAGAGGAAGAATAGGAAGGTCTCATATTAATGCATTTGCATATTTCTTTTTTACGAAAAATAAAAGCTTAAAAGCTGTCGCGGAAGAACGGCTGGAAACGATAAAGGAATTTGAAGGCAAAGGAGCAGGGATAAAAATTGCCATGAAAGACCTTGAGATAAGAGGAGCAGGGAATATGCTTGGAAAAGAACAACATGGACACATCGTATCTGTTGGTTATAATATGTATGTGAATTTACTTGATGAAGCAGTAGCAGAGCTTAAAGGTAAAAAAATAGTTGAAACGGAAGATGTTTTAGTGCGGTTGAAGGATAAATATTTTATCCCTTCTACATATATTTCAGTAAACAGCGAAAGAATGAACTACTATAGAAGAATTACTGGAGCAAAGGATTCGTTGGAAATTAACAGTATTCGAGAGGAGCTTGTTGATAGATTTGGAAGAATCTCCTGCGAGGTGGAAAATTTATTAAAAATAGGTATTATAGAAGCTGACTCACGCGGTATAGGTATAAAGGAAATATTCCAGGAAGGGAAGAGAGTATTTTTCAACATAGATAAAAGGAATGTACTTTCTCTTGCAAATGTTAGGCTGTTTCTTGATAAAAGTAAAAAAGCGAGATTTGGGGAAGATTACCTTTCTTTTGAAACGGGAAGGGATGTAATTGCAGAAGTGTTGAATGCACTGAATATACTTAAAGGGGAAAGAAGATATGCTAAACTGGATTATTAAAAATGAGGTTGCTGTAGATTCGGCATCTTTAAAAAGCAAGATGGAAGAGGCGCAGAAAGAAGGTGTTAAGGCAATCATTTTGCTTGCAAATGAGCCTGCAGATAAAGAATGGATTCCTTACAATATGGAGCATAAATGTTTCTCTGTTGATTTTTTTTCGCAGTCCGGTTTAATTGAATTAAGGGAATTTTTTCTTTACTCTGGATTTTTGAAGCGAATAAAGTTCCCGTTTGTTATTTATTCTGAAAACGATTTGCCTTCAGCGTCTATTTTGGCCGCTCTCTATTTGGTATATAATGGGGAAAAAGCTGTAAACGCCATTAAAATGGTGGAGAGTAGAGGTGTATTAAATTGGACAGATGAGCAGAAAGATTTTATGTACAATATAGCAGATCAGATAAAATTATTTTACCTGAGCAAGACAATGGCCAGGTTTTATGAGACATATATGCAGGTTAAACTGCTGCGAAAGTTGTGTCCATGGGATAGGGAACAGACACATAAATCACTTATTCCTGAACTTATAGAGGAGCCTTTGGAACTTGTGCAGGCAATAAAAAAAGAGTCATCCTCCTCTATGTCAGAGGAATTAGGGGATGTGCTGCTTCAGATTCTTTTACATAGCGTAATTGGGGAAGAGGAGGGAAAGTTTAGCCTGGATGAAGTTTTAGATGGGCTTTTCAATAAGATGTATAGGAGACACCCACATGTATTTGGTGGTAGTAGCGTGAAGCAAAGCGACGAAGTATTGAAACAATGGGAAGCGATTAAAAAAACAGAAAAAAATGGACGTTCTGTGGATATAGCCAAAGTACTTGCGAGCTTAATTACTGCATTTGATATACAGGATGAAGCGCGGAAACGTGGATTTGACTTTTCTCACATAGATCAAATTATACAGAAAGTAAAGGAAGAGTTGGACGAGGTTAAAAGAGAGATTGAGCAAGGGAAAGATCCTTCGGAAGAAATAGGCGACCTTCTTTTTTCTGTGGTGAATCTTTCCAGGTTTTCGGATGTGGATCCTGCTCATGCTTTGTTTCTTTCCATGGAAAAATTTAGGGGAAGGTTTGAAAAAATTAGAGAAAAAACTGATAATGAGATAGAAAAGTTTACAGATGAGCAACTTGATAAAATTTGGGAGCAGATAAAAAAGGATGAACGAAGAAAAAAGAATTAGCGGTAAACAATTAGCAAAAGAAACGTTTTATGCAATTCTTGCAGGCATTGTCGGCATTGTATTTGTTTCAATTATCACGCATAATTGGAGTTTTATTTCGACGATAAAATCGTTCAAAGTTTCCTATCTCGCTATTGCTTTTGCTCTAATGTTTTTTAACTGGATTATTGAAGCATACGTAATGAAAATTATTGCAAATGCACTTGAGTATAAGATAGCATTTAAGGATTGTTTGAATATATTTCTCATAGGAGGGTTTTTTTCCCGCATTACTCCTTTTGCGGGAGGGGGAGGAGAACCGTTTCAGATATTCTTACTTTCGCGGGATAGTGCGGTAAAACCTGGGGACTCTACAGCTATTATTGCTATTAAAACATTTATCGGGACGTTTACGCGACTTTCTGTTTTTGCACTTCTTCCAATGTGGATTGCTCTTACGAAGACACAATGGCATCTTTCCAAGCTAACTAATAATTTGATAAATACGGGAATAATTCTTACTTTAATATTTTTTTTGTTTTTTATTTTTTCTGTGTTCAAACCACAGATTGTTGAAAAATGGATAGAATATTTATCACGGAAAAAGTTTTTTAGCAGAATTATTTCAAGGGCGAAACTGGAAAGTTCCATCGAGCAGATGAGAAAGATAGTTGTAGATTTTGAAATGGCACGCGACAAAATGTTTAAATCGCGAAAAGTATATATATTGCGCGCTTTTATGTTAAGCTTTGTATCCTGGGGTTTGGTACTGTTTACTCCTGTGATTCTTCTCAGGGGATTGGGTGTGCAGTCTCCATGGCCGCAAATTGTTATTACAGCTCTCATTTTTTTTATAGCATCGGCTTATATACCTACACCAGGCGGGAGCGGTACTGCAGAGATAGGGATTTTAGCTTTATTTGCAGGGCTTATTCCTCAGCCGCTTATTGGCGTGTTTGTTATTGTTTGGAGGGTATTCTCTCATTATTTGCTAATTATTTTTGGTGGAGTAATGACCTGGATTAATCTTTCTAAAAGCAGGAAATCTAAACCCCACTAAATAATCTGTCTCCTAAAAAGTTTGGGAGGCGGGCTTTAATTATTTTTTTATAAACTGCTTCTATGTCATACTGGAAACGCATAATTTCTATAGTGTTGTCAGAAGTATCATAGATTGCAAAGGCAGCTTCAGGATTTCCATCTCTTGGTTGTCCTACACTCCCGACATTTATAAGGTATTGGTTGTCTTTTTGGAGCGTTAACTTGCAGTCTTCTATACAGGAATAATAATTTATTTTTTTGTTTTCAGTTTGCATAAAATAACCTGCAACATGCGAATGGCCGAAAAATCCAATATGCGTTTTGATATTTTTAAAGTTTTTTACAGCATCTTGCGCGGTTATCAGGTATTTAAAAGGGTTTTTCTCATCAAGCGTTCCGTGAAAAATAGTGAAATTTTCTTGCTCTGTAAAAAAAGGAAGATTTTTAAGAAAAGTTTTTGAATTTTTGGAAAGCTTTTTTCTTGTCCATCTGATAGCAAGGCGTGCGTAGGTATTAAAAGATTGTTCTCCGTTTATACAATTTATGGCATAATCATGGTTGCCTATAACTGAATGAATGGGGAGTTCTTTGAATATTGTTATGCATTCTTCAGGGTCAGGCCCGTATCCCACAATGTCTCCACAGCATATGATTGATTCAACACCTTTATTTTTCATTTTGCTGATTGCAGTGTCGAGTGCTTCCAAATTACTATGTACATCTGAAATGATTCCATATTTCATTGTGTTATATTGCGTAAAATGTTCATCCTCCTTTTTCAGAATTATAACATTTCTTTTGTAATTTCATATATTTTTTATGCAAACAAAACAGGCCGGGATTTTTAATTATACCTGGCCTGAATATGACGATTATTTTGAAATTAAGATTTTTTTGTAAATTCGGTTTTTCCGCCCTTTTTAACAAAATGACAAGCTGTGAAGTGTCCACTTCCTATGTCAGCTAATTGAGGTATTTTTTCTCTGCAGATATCCTTTGCGTATATACAGCGGGTTCTGAATACGCATCCTGAAGGTGGATTTATTGGTGAAGGAATATCGCCTTCAAGGATGATTCTTTCCTTTTTGATTTCAGGATCAGGAATTGGTATTGCTGAGAGAAGGGCTTGCGTATATGGATGCAAAGGATTATTAAAGAGCTCCATTGTATCTGCAATTTCCATTAATTTGCCTAGATACATTACCCCAATCCTGTCGGAAACATGTCTTACTACAGCTAAATTATGTGCAACAAATAAATATGTGAGGGAAAGTTTTTGCTGAAGATCCATTAACAGGTTCAGCACTTGAGATTGGATGGATGCATCCAGCGCTGAAACTGGCTCATCTGCAACAATGAATTTTGGGTTAAGCACAATAGCTCTTGCTATGCCTATTCTTTGTCTCTGACCCCCGGAAAATTCATGCGGGTATCTGTGTAAATATTCCGGGCGTAGTCCCACAACGTTCATTGCATCTACTACTCTTTCTTCCTGTTCTTTTTTATTTCCTACGCGGTGTACAACCAATGGTTCCCTGATAATTTCTCCGACTGGAAGACGGGGGTTTAACGAACCATATGGATCTTGAAAGATGATTTGCATGTCTCTTCTTAAGGGCCTCATTTCCGATGCAGAATAGTTTGTTATATCTATACCTTCTGCAATAATTTGTCCGGCTGTTGGTTCAATCAACTTCAAAATCGTTTTTCCGATAGTGGTTTTACCGCTTCCACTTTCTCCTACAAGAGAAAATGTTTCCCCTTCAAAAATGCTAAATGATACATCGTCAACGGCTTTTACCCAGGCGATTGGCTTACTGAAAACACCACCCACAACAGGGAAATATTTTTTCAGGTTTTTGACTTCTAATATTGATTTTTTCATTTTTTCGATACCCCCTTGGTGTTTTCTACGGGATGGAAACATCTTACCTGATGACCTGGTTCGATTTCCTTTAGTTCCGGCATATTCTTTCTGCATTCATCTGTTGCAAATGGACATCTTGGATGAAAATAGCATCCTTTTGGCATGTTATATGGACTTGGTATCATCCCTTCAATTGCAGGTAGTGGTTGTTTTGTTTCTTTAGTGATTAAGCTTGGTATGGATTTTAGAAGCCCATATGTGTAAGGATGTCTCGGATCTTTAAATACGGTCTTTGTGTTTGAGAGTTCTACAATTTTCCCCATATAGGATACCGCGACGGTATCTGCCATTTCGGCAACAAGGGCAAGATCATGTGTGATAAAAAGAATAGCTGTTTCAATTTTTTTTTGCAAATCTTTCATTAATTCCAGAATTTGTGCCTGAATCGTTACATCCAGTGCGGTTGTCGCCTCATCAGAGATGAGGAGATCTGGATTACAGGACATTGCCATAGCAATCATTGCCCTTTGTCTCATTCCGCCACTCATCTCATGCGGGTATTCGCTAAATCTCTCTTCGGGATCAGGAATACCTACAAGGTCAAGCATTTCTACTGTTTTCTTCTTTGCTTCTTCCTCATTTACGTCCTGATGTATAAGAATTGCTTCCATAACCTGATTCCCGATAGTATATACGGGATTCAATGCAGTCATTGGTTCCTGGAATATCATTGCTATTTCTGAACCCCTGATTTTTCTCATTTCCTCTTCACTTTTTTTAAGAAGGTCTTCCCCTTTAAATATTATTTCCCCTCCTGCATTTTTGCCGGGTTGATCTACTAATCTAAGAATAGAAAGAGATGCTACACTTTTGCCGCACCCGCTTTCTCCGACGAGACCTAATACTTCGTTTTTGTGAAGTTTTAGATTTATGCCATCAACTGCTTTTACTATTCCGTCGTCCGTGTAGAAGTATGTTTTTAAATCTTTTATTTCTAATAAAAGTTCTTTTTCCATTTTCCACCTCTACCTGTAAAGTCTTGGGTCTAATGCATCACGCAGCCCATCACCTAAAAAGTTAAATGCAAGTGTGGTTATCAAAATTGCAATTCCAGGCCACCACATAAGCCAGGGAGCAGTAAGCATAAAGGTTTGGGCTCCATTTAGCATGTTACCCCAGCTTGGAGTAGGTTGTCTTATTCCTAACCCCAAGAAAGAAAGCGTTGCTTCATAAATGATGTTGCCAGCAATTGCAAGAGTGGAAGCAACAATTACAGGAGCCATTGTGTTTGGAAGAAGGTGGATAAACATTATTCTTGCCGGGCTTTCTCCTATTGCTCTTGCTGCTTCTGTAAACTCCTGTTCTTTCAGGGAAAGCACTTCTCCTCTTACCAGCCTTGCTACGCCCATCCAGCTAAAAATTGAAATGATGAATATGATTGCAGCGAGCGATCCGCGAATTACTGCAGCTAAAACAACCATTATAGGAAGAACAGGAACGGAAAGCATAAAGTCTGTAAAACGCATAACAAGCATATCTACTATGCCACCAAAATATCCTGCTATTAGTCCAAAAAACAGACCTATTGATGCCCCTACCAGGCTGCATATAAATCCTACTGCGAGGGAAACGCGTCCCCCATATAATATTCTAGACCAGGCATCTCTTGCCATATTATCCAGGCCCAATGGATGTCCGGGTCCTGGAGGTGCAAGCTCTGGACGTGCAATCCAGGGAACAGATTCTATATATGTAAACGGGTCGTTTCCGAATGAAAGTGGTTTTGCTAATACTACGATTAAGATTAAAAGTCCAAGTATGAAGAGCGCTATCATTGCAAGATGATGTTTTCTAAGTCTCTGGAATACTTTTCTCCAGTAACTGTAGGTTTCTGAAGTAGTTGTTCCACCGTCTATGTATGTGTTTTTTGCCATGGCATCCTCCTAACTGTACCTTATTCTTGGGTCAACAACTGCATATAATATGTCCGCAATGAAATTTCCCAGTACAATTAATACTGCAAAAATCGTTATGAGAGCCATTGCAACAAATACATCCTGGGACATAACTGCCTTAAAAGTGAGTCTTCCTATGCCATCGATTGCAAAGATTGTTTCAGTTATCATTGCTCCGCCAATCAAGCCTGGAAATGACAAGCCTATCAACGTAATAATCGGGATAATTGCATTTCTAAATGCATGTTTGTAAATTACAGTTCTGTCGTTTACTCCTTTGGCTCTTGCGGTCCTTACGTAATCCTGATGTTTTACCTCAAGCATAGAGGATCTCATATAACGAAGCCATGCTCCTGTTTGGAATACTACAAGTACAAAAATAGGCAGAGCAAGGTGCCATGCAGTGTCTATGAACTGCCTTATTTTTGGAGCCTCACTAAACTCAACATGCATACCCTCTACTATAAGAAAAGCGGAATGCGCACCTGCGGCAGGGAACCAGTGAACCTTTACGGCAAAAAGATACATTAGCATAATGCCGAACCAGAAAGTTGGCATTGACATACCGAAAAATGCAAAAAACGTTAAGCCGTAATCTGAAACTGAATATTGGTGAAGTGCCGAATAAATTCCCAATGGTACTGAAATAACGATGGCTAGAACCATTGAAGTAGCGGAAAACGCCATTGTTATGGGGATTCTTGACTTTATTACTTCCAACACATTCCTGCCCGGGGCTAATATTGACAGACCCCAGCCTGCTTTTGGATAGACAAAATCTTTTAACCAGTATACAAATCTTATGACAAGTGGCTCATCCCAATGCCATATATGTCTTAGTCTTTGTATGTCTTCTGGACGGACGTGAGGATTGATGATTAATGTTGCAAATGGATCTCCCATTTTAGAAACGAGCCAGAAGCTGACAAATGTAATAGCAAACAGAACCGGTATCAATTCTAAAGCGCGCCTTATCAAATAATTTCTCATCTACGTAACTCCTCCTATTATGCAGTTAAAGAGGGAAAGACTGTAGTCTTCCCCTCTTTATAACTACGATCTTTTTATCTTCTTATCTATTTAGTTCTCCCAGTACCAGTAGCTACCATTATGTGAACTTGGTGTGATGGCGTTGAGGTCATAATCTTCGGTACCTACGAGCCCTTTACGAATTGCCCAGACTGATGTATGCAAGTTGAGGTAAAGTTCTGGAAGCTGGTCATAAACGATTGCCTGTATCTTCTTTGAGGCATCGACTCGAACGGCATCATCAACCGAATCGTTACAAATTGTTGTCCATTTATCTAATTCCGCATCAACAATTCTTGTAAAGTTCTGACCAGCCCAGCCGGTTTCTTCGGTAGGAATCTGGCCACTGTGATAAAGTGTGTAGGAACAAATTCCCGCTGGATCTGAACCCCATGCAAACAGTGCGCCCTGGAATGACCCATCGTACCAAGCATCAATTAGTGGTCCCCAGGCTTTAGGCACGTAACTTCCAGAAATTCCAAGATTATCCTTCCAGTATTTGAGCATAAATTCGATTTCCTGTTCACGCACTGCATATCCTGCTGGGCCCTGGATGTCAATAATAACTTCCTTTCCTTCAGGATTGATTAAAGCGCCGCCGCTGCTCCAGGTATAGCCTGCTTTCTGGAGGATGTCTCTTGCTTTCGCAGGGTCATACGGATACATGCCAACAAGATCTTTATTAAACGCAGTCATTCCACTTGGCATTGGCCCGTATGAAAGCTCTCTCTTATTGCTAAATATTTTTCTAACCAGTTCTTGTCTGTCTAACGCAAACATCAACGCTTTACGAAGGTTCAGATCTTTCATGAATTGGTCGGTGAGGTTTAAAGTAACATGTTCCCAGTAAACAGATTGTACGAAGCGAATGTCAAATGTTGCAGTTAAACCATTTTTTTCTGCTGCTTCGGCCTGTGGTATGTCGATTCCAATGCCAGGCATTGTCATATCGAGTTTACCTGCCAGAAGCTGCATAAGCATCGTGTTTGTATCTGGTGTTACGTAGTAAATAAATCTATCAAGGAGTCCTTCTCCTGCCCAGTAATTCGGATTCTTTTCTATAATAATGTAGTTTCCGGGAGACCATGTTTTAACTTTATATGGTCCGCTGGATAACGGATTCAGATTGTAGTCGCATGAGTTGATATCTTTTGGATTAGAGTCTAAAATTGGCCTTAAGATGTGTGCAGGATAGACGCCGGCACCGAGCGGGCTGTACTGAGCCCAGATACTGGGCGTTGTCCAGTAGACAACGAGCGTATAATCATCCGGTGTTTCAACTTTTGCTACTTTTTCCGCAACATCTCTCGATACAACCTGTACGGCATCATTTAAATACATGTCGTGGCCAAATAGATAATCTTTTGCTGTTACTGGCTGGCCATCTGCCCATTTAATACCCTTTTTGAGCTTCCATGTAGTTTTCATTGTGCCGTCTTCATTGATAATCCAGGTACCGCCGGCTACGCTTGGAATGTACTCTGCCTGGATAGGATAAAGTTTTCCCGATGGGAGAGTAGCTGAAGAGCCTTCTGTGACTGTTCCTAATACTTCAGACATTACTGCACTTGCGTCAAGTGCCTCAAAAAGAGTTTTAGGTTCTTCAGAAGTTGAGATGGAAATTTGTCCGCCTTTCACTGGCGGCTTAAGAATCATATAGATTGAATATGCGCATTCTGCTCTTGTTCCTGCAGCTTTTGGTCTGATGTTTTTCTCTTTGTCCCATTTGAGAAGCTGTGCATCGGGTCTTACCGCAAGTGTCATTGCTCCTCTTGCCCATGAGGAAATTTTGGCTTCATCATTGGAGAAGGTTGCAATGATAAGACTTGAAGAAAGTGATGCTGCTTCCTTGCCTAACACTCTGATTTCAAGGACGGCAAGCTGTTCTCTTGTGATTGGATCTGCAGGCCCGAATTTGCCGCCTCCATAACCCTTAATATAGCCTGCTTTTGACGCGGCTTCTACGTAGCCATAAGACCAACGCGTTTTCGAAACATCTGTATAGGTTGGTGTTGCTGGCTTATACAGTGAGAGGCCTTTTGCTACAACAATCATTTTTGCAAACTGTTCACGCGTTACAGGACTTTCTGGTTTAAATGTTCCATCCGGGAAGCCCACTAAAACATTTTTTCCTACAAGGTAGTCGATATGTTTTTTCGCCCAGTAGTTTGCTGGAACATCTGGGAAACCTGCTGCACTTACTGAAGCTGGTCTTACCGCGAAAAATACCAACACCATCATTACTACAAGTGTTAAAGCTAATACTTTTTTCATACTCTTTCCTCCTTTAAGATTTGTGTTTTTTTACTTCTTTTACGGTTTTTTCCTGTTTTCACCTCCCAAATTATATTACTGTAATGTTCTAAATTGACCTAATGGCCAATAGAGTATAGTAAAGTTTTCTTTAGTATACAAAATTTCAACGTTTTGTCCATTTATTTTTTTACTTTCTATTCTCACTATATCATTTTCTTTTATTTCAACTGGTTTTATAGTTTGTTTTGGTGTTTTTAACCCCATGAAACTTGCTATAATAAGCAACACCGAGGCGAATCCAATGGCAAATCTTGTGAGCCCTTCTTTTTTTAGTTTTCTTATTTCGTTGTTTATTAATTTGTCTTTTTTGAGTTGAGATAAAAGCGTTTCCTCGAGATTATTGCGGAAATTGCTGTCAGGAGTTTCGTCTCCTTTTTTGAGAAACAGTGCAATATCAGCTATGGATAAAAGATCCACGTCATCATTTAGTTCTTTATAGTTTGGAGATTTCTCCTCCAGTAAACGCTCTATAAAGTTTGAAATGCTTTGTTCTTTTTCCTTATTGATTTGCATTTTTTATCCTCTCCCTAACTTTTTCTTTTAAGGCACTCAATGCTCTAAATTGCATTACCTTTATAGCGCCTTCATTTTTCCCAAGTGTTGCAGCAATTTCGCGAATACATTTTTTCTTAAAGAACCTTAATTTAATAATTTCTCTGTACTGTTTTGGAATTTTCTGCAACTCTTCGTTAATTATCTCTTCTATTTCCTTTCTCTCTATCATAATGTATGGGTCATCAATTGGTGGAAACAACACATTTCCCCATTTTTCTTCAAGCGGAAGAATTTCTCTGCCTACATTTTTCCTGAACAGGTCTCTTATAGCATTTCGCTCTATGCTGTATATCCAAATATCTAGTCCGTCGTTCATCCTGCTCTCATATTTATCTAAATGTTTAAAAATCTTAAAAAATGTTTCTGAAGTAATATCCTCAGCTTGTTCCCTGTTTTGTAGTTTTTTATAAGCATATTTATATATCTTAGGGAAAAACATTTTATAAAATTCTCCAAACGCTTTTTCATCTCCCGAAACAATTTTCTTAACAAGAATAATCTCTTTTCTTTTTTCCAACTCCTCACCTATATAAACGTAATTTTTTTAAAAAGGTTACACTTTTTCATTTTCTCGTTTCGTTTATAACTTCTTCTTCTGAAACTATGCGTGGAGTTCTTACAATGGTGATGGCATTTAGGGTGTCTGATATTTCTGCAACGACTTTTTCTGCATCTCTATAAATATGTGCTTCCATAAATTGCACTTTTCCCCTGCTCAATACATAAATGCCTGTTTTCCCATCTTTCTGCACTATATCTTTATCTGAAATGATTATCCCGTTTGTGTTGGTGTATTGTACCAAAAAAATATTTTCATTCAATATATACTCCAAATAGTCATATACTTTGCATGCAACAAATTTGTCTCCTCTAAAAACAATGTTTCCCTTTATAAGTGTATTATTTTGGAATTGACTGAAGTACAGCGTATTTATATTCTCAGGAATATTTATATTTTCAAGATACAGATACGCAAATTCGTTTGGAATAATTGTTGCAGCTACTTCTCCTTTGTGTATAAATTCTCCAGGATAGATTGCATCAAATTCATTTTTATTTATTGAATTATTATTTAAATCTGCCGGAAGATTAAAATCATAATTTTTATATCGTGCCCATTGCAAGATTCCTTTTCCAGGAGACAGTAAATTTACTACAGTTTCTTTGTCTTTAATTCGTCCTATAACTTCATTTTTGGCAACAAATACTCCCTCCTCTATTACTGGTTCCAATACTCCATCCATTTGAGACAAAGCAGGTTTCATATCGAACAATACGAAACCTTCAACTCTGGTCTTTAGCCAGATAGTTTGTACTTTGATATTTTCTACTTTAACATGAGAAGTTTTGGAATAAGCAAGGATATTGCTGCCAGCAGAAATGATGAGAATTATAGACAAAAGGAATAAGGAAATATTTGCAAGTAATTTTATTCCAGATAGTTGTTTCATTTATTTAGTTATTTTCTTTCTTTCTTCTTATAAATGCAGGGGTTTCAAAATTGCCGATATCGATACCTTCGTCAATATTAATCACTTTTATTTTTTTACTTACCTCAGCAGATTTGTCAAAGCCAGCGGCAATTACAGAAATATAGATTTCATCTGTAAGTGATTCATCTATTGCTGTACCAAAAATTATATTTGCATCGGGAGAAGCCGATTCGGTTATTACTTTTGTAGCTTCGTCTACTTCGAATAGTGTGAGGTCTTTGCCCCCTGTGATGTTATAGAGAACTCTGTCTGCTCCAGTCAAAGAAAATTCCAACAATGGACTTTTTATTGCTGCTTTTGCAGCTTCTGTTGCTCTATTTTCTCCATGTCCATTTCCCATGCCAAGCCATGCTGTTCCGGCGTCTTTAAGTGTTGTTTTAACATCTGCAAAATCTACATTGACCAGACCTGGCATTGTAATGAGATCTGAAATACTTCTTACTGCATGATACAATACATTATCTGCTAATTTAAATGCATCGTTAATTGTAGTTTTTTTATCCACGAGTTTTAATAATCTGTCGTTTGATATCGTTATGACAGTGTCTACTTCCGGTGTAAGTTCTTTTATTCCATTTTCGGCAACTTCCATTCTTTTTCTTCCTTCAAATTTAAATGGTTTTGTTATTATTGCTATTGTGAGGATGTCCATTTCTTTTGCAATGGATGCTATAATTGGGGAAGCTCCAGTGCCAGTACCTCCGCCCATACCAGCTGTGATAAATACAAGATCGGTGCCCTCTAAAATTTTTTTAAGTTCTTCTCTGCTTTCATCCGCAGATACCTTTCCTATTTCAGGATAAGAACCTGCACCCAATCCTCCCGTTGTCCTTGCACCTATTTGCACTTTTTTCTCTGCTTTGTTTAATGCAAGCACCTGTACATCAGTGTTTATTGCGATGAATTCCACTCCTTTTATTCCTTCGTCCATCATTCTGTTTATGGCATTGCTTCCACCGCCACCAATACCTATTACACGAATTTTTGCCAGGGCACTTACCCACGGATCAAGCATTATTATCAGCCTCCTTTATTAACCAAATATGTCTTTTAACCAAGAGAAATGTTTTAAAAAATCCATCTTTTTATGATTTGCCATCTTGTTTTCTATTGCGAACTTTATGAGTCCTACGCTAGTTGAATATGCAGGACTGTGCAGAAATTCTGCAATTGCAAAATTTCCATCCGGATAACCAATTCTAGCGGGAATTTCAATAACTTCGCTTGCTCTTTCAACAAAATTTTTAAGCAGAGAGCATCCTCCAGTAATAATAATTCCAGCAGGAATATTATTCCAGTATCCTGATTTCATCAATTCCAGGCGTATACCTTCTAATATTTCATCGGATCTTGAGGTAATTATATTACCAACAAAATCCAGAGACACTTTTCTTTTTTCGGTGCTACCAAGTCTGTCTATTTCTATTTCGCCTGTTGGGTTATTGTTATTCTCTGTTTCAACAAACCCATAGTTTTTTTTGATTGATTCTGCTTCCTCTAAAGGTATCCTCAATCCGTATGCAATATCTTTTGTAATGTATTCTCCCCCAATCGGCAGTACTGAGGTATGGGCAATATTCCCGTTTGCAAAAATTGCAAGGTCGCCTGTACCTGCGCCAATATCCAACAGAGCAACACCCAATTCTTTTTCTTCTTCATTAATTATCGCACATGATGATGCAAGGGATTGGAGCACAAATCCGCTTAACTCGAGATCTGCCATGCGAATGCATTTTTTAATGTTGTGGAGTGACGTCGTAGAACCCGTTATGATATGTACTTCTTCTTCTAATTTTATACCCGACATGCCAATTGGGTTTCTTATTCCATCTTGTCCATCAATAATAAACTGTCTTGGTAATACATGAACAATATCCTGGTTTGGTTGAAGCAGAAGAACTTTTGCAGATTCTTCTACTCGCCTTATATCTTCTTTTGTTATTTCTCTTCCTTCTTTTGATATGACAATTATACCTTTATTGTTTAGAGAATACACATGATTTCCGCTTATAGAGACATAGACAGGCGTAGCCTTTTTACCAGCCATTGTTTCGGCCTGTTTTTTGGCTGATATGATGGCTTCGGCAGCTTTGTTTAAATCTGTTACTACTCCTTTATTGATACTTCTACTGGGAACTGAACCTACGCCGATAATGGAAGGGCGTCCATCAGTTACTTCAGCTATAAGAAGTTTTATGGTACTGCTTCCTAAGTCAAGTGCAGAAATAATTTTTTCGTTCACTTTTCCCTCCATTTAATTACAGCTTGTTCTTTGTATTGCAAATTTATTTCCTTTATATTATATATTTCCTCATTGAATAATTCTATTACTTTTTTATATTCTTGCAACTTTTTTTTATAGTCTCCTTTTTTCATTATAACAAGAATTTTATTTTTGTCATAAAATGCAATCATTTCGTTTTCTATAGAAAATTTATCCACTGAATCAAGTATATTCAAATTATTTAGATTAACAAACAACAAAATGAAATCCTCATTCCAGTTTTTGCTTGTGAAATCAGCAAAAACAGCAAAAAGGTTATTTTCCAGTTCCTCTTCCTTGTTTATAATATGTCCTTTGGACGAGATTGCAAAATCTCCATCTGTAAAATGGATAGTGCCAAGTATTGTTTCATTATAAAATACGTCAACACTGAGGGGTTTCCTGTGGATTTTTGCCGGGATTTTCAACTGATACACAAAATAGAGGGTACCTGCTTTTTTAAATATATCATCAGGACTAATCTCTACGTTGCTATAAATCTGTATGCGTTCTGCCGGGAGAAGTGGCGATAGGAGTACGAGCAAGAGGATGACAATTGTAATTAAAAGGATCAGTTTTTTCATTTGCCTCTTTTCAATGCTTCTTTAACGATGTAAGCAGTGAGATTATCAAAGGTTATTCCGTCTGCTTTTGCAGCATCTGGAACTAAACTTGTTTCAGTAAAGCCAGGTATTGTATTTGCTTCCAGGGCGAACGGTATATCGTTTGTAACAATAAAGTCTATTCTTGCAAAATCTCTAAGGCCAAATTTTTCGTAGATTAATATAGCATTTCTTTTTGCTTTTTCGTATACATTTTTAGGAATTAGTGCTGGAATGATGTGGCGCGACATTCCGGGTACATACTTTGATTCGTAATCATAAAATTCATTTTCTGGCACAATTTCGATAAGTGGAAGCACTTTAATATTGTTTCCGTTTCCTATAATTGATACGGTAATTTCTTTTCCTTCAAGAAATTCCTCTACAATGACAGTTTCGCTGAATGAAAAAGCTTTATCTAATCCTTTTTTAAAGGTTTTTTCGTCATTTACTATACTTATTCCTATTGTCGAACCCTGGTTAATTGGCTTTACAACGAGTTTGCTTCTTCTTAGATAATTTGCAATTTTTTTGAATGGGATTTTTTCTTTTTTCGTGATTGGCCGGTAGTTAGCCGTTTCTATTTTTTGAGCTGTCAAAAGTTGCTTTGTTATGAGCTTATTCATGCAGATAGCACTGGTAAGTACGTCAGAACCGGTATATGGCACATTTGCTATTTCAAGAACTCCCTGTACAGCTCCATCTTCTCCGTATTTTCCGTGTAATGCGATAAAAACAACGTCAGGAACAAAATCCTCTAAAATCTTTTCTAACTTGCCTTTAAAATCTAATGTTTTTACGATAAAACCATTTCTTTTCAGGCTTTTGGCAATTGCTTTCCCGCTTCTTATAGATACTTCTCTTTCTTCTGAAAGGCCACCATATAAAACTAGTATTTTCTTGTTCATTTTAGCTTCTAAAATTACCTGCAAGTTTTATTTCAAGCTCCAAAACAAGGTCTTTTTTTCTGTGCACTTGTTGTTGCGCTTTTCTTATAAGGTGTATTACATCTGATGCTGTTGCTTTTCCCAGATTGATTATAAAATTTGCATGCATATCTGATATCATTGCATCTCCTACCCTTAGGCCTTTGCAATTTGTTTCTTCCAATACTTTTCCGGCATATGTTGTAGGCGGATTTTTGAATATACTACCAGCACACGGATAATCTATAGGTTGGTGCTCTTTCTTTATTTTGCTGAATATTTCCACTTTTTTTCTGATCTCTTCGGGATCTTGATTTTCTAAAACCAGGAATGCATCCAGAAGAATTAATGGCTCGTTTTGCAGGATGCTGTACCTATAGTTAAATTTCAGGTCATCGTGGTATAACTTGTGTATCTTTCCATCTATTCCAATTACGGTAACGTATTTTATGAATTTACTTATAAAGTGAGAATTACTGCCAGCATTCATTACGATAGATCCGCCCATTGCACCTGGAATCTTTGCTGTGAATTCTATTCCTCCGAGCCCCTTCTCCATTGATTTATTAATTAGTTCCTGCAGGGATATCCCTCCTTGTGCAATGATTGTATTTCTGTCGAATTGGACATTTTTTATTCTATTGGCAATTTGAATCACCACTCCATCTATTCCGTTATCTGAAATAAGGAGATTTGTTCCATTTCCTACTGCCATTATAGGCAGTTTGTTGCTCTTCGTCCATCCAATAGTATTTTTGATATCTTCGAAATTTTCTGGTTTGCAAAAGATTTGTGCTGGCCCTCCGATATGAAAAGAGGTATGGTTTGCCATTGGTTCGTTTTCAAGCACTTCACCTTTTACTATTTCACGAAGTTTGTCAATGCTTCTTCTCACATTCTACTCCTTTTAAAAGCTTAATTAAACAAGGAGAAAAATTTTCTATATCTCCCGGTCCTAATAATACTATTAAATCATTTCTTTTCAAGATTTTTCGCAATATCTGTGCGACATCCTTCAATTGTTTCCCGTAGTATACTTCTTTTTCTTTATTTTTTTCTTTAATCCATTTATTTATTACATCGCCATTAATACCTTTTATGGGGGTTTCAAAAGCAGGATAAATATCTGTAGATAGGATGATATCAGCATAGTGAAATGGCTTGGCAATGTTTTGCTTGAGTGTATTTACTCTGCTGTATCTGTGAGGCTGGAATACTGCGATGATTCTTTTGTCCGGGAAATGTTTCTTTATTGCAGTGAGCGTTGATTCAATTTCTGTTGGATGGTCAGCATGGTCATCAATCACTGTAATGCCTTTTATCTCTCCTCTTATTTTCATTCTTCTGTTTGGCATGGAAAAACTTTCTAAAGAGGTTAATGCGTCTTTAATCCTTATCCCGGAAAGATGTGCAACAGAAATTGCAGCAAGCGCGTTGAGTACGTTTTTATCACCGTAAGAGGGGATAAATCCTTTTCCTATAAATTTTCTTAAGTAAAATAGATCGAATTCTGTTCCTGATGCGGAATATTTGATGTTTGTTGCAAAGATATGTGCTTTTTTATTCTTTATACTGTAAAAGAATGTGTTTGTATCACTGATGCCTGCAACAGAAAAGGCATTTTTGTCGTCTCTGCATATTACGTTTTTTTCTGATTTATCTTGAAGCGTTTTAAACGCTTGCTTTAAGTTTTCGAAGCTATTTTGGTATGCTCCGAGATGATCATTATCAATATTTGTTGTTACAAGAATTTTGGGCTCGAAAAGAAGAAAGGATCTGTCGCTTTCATCCGATTCGATAACAAATAATTCCGCAGTTTTATTAAATGAGTCAAATTTTTCTTCTTCTCCTCCTATATAGACATTGGTTTTTTTGCCATTTTCTTTTAAAATATGCCCAATAAGTGACGTTGTAGTTGTTTTACCATGAGTACCTGACACTACTATGGTTTTAAATTTTTTTGTGATTTCGGCAAGTGCTTCCCCTCTTTTTTTAATTGTAATACCTAATTTTTTTGCTTGCATTAATTCCTCATTTGAAGAAGGTATGGCCGAAGAGTAAATTACAATATCAATATTTTTATTTATGTGGTTTTTATTATGCCCTATGTAGATATTAATTCCTTCATTTTGTAATTTTTCTGTTTCTCTGCTGCTTTTTATGTCTGAGCCAAAAATTTCATTACCGAAATCTTTGAGCAAAAGTGCAAGCTTATTCATCCCCGTACCGCCGATACCTACAAAGAATATTTTACTCATTTATTTCGCTCCTGATTTTATCATACATAATTTCTTCACTATTTTCCGGGAATATTCCTTCTGTATTCTTTTTCATTGTTTTTATTATATCGGGATGGGTAAGATAGTAAATAATTTTATTTAGCAGTATGCTCTCTGATAACGTTGATTCTTTTATAAGTTCTATACATCCTTTACTTTTGAGAAAAAGTGCATTTTTTTCTTGATGATCGTCTCTGGCATGGGGGTATGGTATGATAATTCCTGGAACTCCCTTTTTCGTTAGTTCAGTAAGAGTCATTGCTCCGGCTCTTGATATTGAAAAATTGGCTGCTCCAATAGCATATTCCGCCTCTTCTAAATATGGTATTATTTTTACCCTTTGCGAAAGAGCTTTATTTTTTTTAACTATGGTCTGGTAATCCCGCTCTCCTGTTATAAATATGATTTGAATATTACTCTTAAGCAAAAGTTTTTTTATGATTTTTGAAAATACATCGTTTATTTTTTTTGCTCCCCCACTTCCTCCGAGAACGAGGAGTGTAGGTTTGTCGTCAAACTTAAAGAAATTTAATGCATCTTTTCTTTTTATGTTAGTAATTTCCTTTCTTACAGGATTGCCGCTAAAAACTGTTTTCTCTGTGTCAAAAAAGCCATAAATATCAGGGAAGCCCATAAAGATCTGCTTGCTTTTTTTTGCAAACAATCTGTTAGCACGGCCTGGCACAATGTTCTGTTCATAGAGAAATACGGGTATATTTTTTGTTATTGCTGCAAAGACTATAGGCGCTGAAACATATCCACCGGCTCCAATTACTGCGTCAATCTTTTCTTCTCTCAGTGTTTGATAGGCCTCTTTGATTCCAATACTTGCTTTGTGTACAAATTTTAAAAACTTTTTTGGACTAAATTCGAGCGCAGCGGATTCCATTGTTCTTGTGTAAAGTTTATGTGTTTTGTATATATTTTCTTCTTTACTGTTTTTTCTTCCAACAAGAACAACTTCATCTCCGTTTTTTATAAATGTTTTTGCGATTGAAACAACTGGATAAATATGGCCTCCTGTCCCTCCGCCTGCAATAAGTATTTTCATTTTACTCGCCACTCTTTTTCGCTATGTTTATAAGAATGCCAATACCTGTAAGATTTGCTAACATGCTGTTGCCGCCAAAGCTTATGAATGGCAATGTGATGCCGGTAACTGGAAGCAATCCTATATTTGTTGATATATTTACAAAGGCAGAAAACGCAATGCTTAAAGTAATGCCTACTGCTAATAATCTGGAAAAAGTGCTTTCTGCATTTTTCGCAATTTTGAATCCTGTATATATCAGCGCAACAAAGAGGGCTATTATTACAGTACATCCTACTATGCCAAATTCCTCTGCCGTGATGGCAAATATGAAATCTGCTGTTTTTTCCGGGAGCTTTCCGTATTTGAACATGCTTCTCATAAAACCTGTGCCGAATATTCCACCCCTTGCAATTGCCCTGAATGATTGGAGCGCCTGATATCCTTCACCTGCAGGGGCACTATAGGGATTAATGAAAAAAATTATTCTTTCTTTCCAGCTTTGATTATTTATTATAGCTATGGATCCCAAAATTATTACAGGCACTGCGACAATACCGAAATCGATTATCTTCATCCCGCTAACCAATAATAATGCTCCGCATGTCAGCAGTATTATTATCCCGCTACCCATATCAGGCTCTATAATTACGAGGCCCGCTATAAGGAGTACTGCTATAAGAAGAATTATGTATATTTTTTTGTTATAATCTTCTTTTAATTTTGTGGAAACTACTTTTGAAATAAGTATCGAGAGAGCAAGGGAGGCATATTGTGAGGGCTGAATTGCAAAGGGCAGTCCTATATACAGCCACCTTCTTGATGTTTCTCCAGCCGTGAAGAAAAGAGATATCAAAACGAGGAAAAATAAAACAGTGGAAATGTCTTTAAGTTTTGTATGATTAAAATATGAGAACAAAATAAGAGAAGCTGTGCCAACACCTACGTATAAGAGCTGTTTGTAGAAAATTGTCAGGGTTAGATTAGTTGATGTAGACGGGCTTATACTAAAATTCATAAGCAATCCTATCCCGACAAGAGCGTATGTAAAAAATAACAGCGTATGTATATTAGATGTTTTTTGTTCTTTATTCATAGGCTGTTTACAATTTTTTTAAATTTATCTCCTCTGTCTTCAAAATCTTTAAACATATCAAAACTTGCACAAGCTGGGGAAAGCATGACAGTGTCTCCCCGGTGTGCAATTTTTTTTGCCAGCTCTACTGCTTTTTCTAATGTTGATGCAAACATGATATTATTAAAGTCCTGGTCGATAGCATTATTTGCTATTTCAGCAGCAGTTTCGCCTATAACGATAAGTTTTCTTAATTTGTCTGGAAACAACTTTGTAAGCTCTGTAAAATCGTTATTTTTGCTACTTCCTCCAGCGATGAGAATAATTTTACTATGAAATGCATTTAAAGCCTGTATCGTGGAATCTGGTGTTGTGGCTTTTGAATCATTTATGTATAATACGCCGTCTAATTCTCTGACTTTTTCAAATCGATGTGGCAACCCTTCAAATGTCTCTACACCTTTTTTAATTGTTTCATTGTCTACTTTGAGTAGTTTTGCTGAAAGAATAGCTGCCAGAACATTACTGATGTTGTGTTTCCCTGGGAGACGAATGGATTCAATGCCTATGATTTCTTCTTCTTCATTTTTGAATACGATTTTGTTGTTTTGCAGGAATACGCCTTTTTGTACAGGATTTGTCATGCTGAAGTAGAATATCTTGCTGTTTATATCTTTCTCCAACGTTTTTGATATAGATGCATCAGCATTTAGTACGGCAAAATCTGCTGGTGTCTGATTTTTGAAAATTCTTTTTTTGGATGTCAGATACTCTTCCATATCTTTGTACCTATTTAGGTGATCTTCAGAAAAATTGAGAAATACTGCTACTTTTGGGTGGAAATCCTCTATTGTTTCTAATTGGAAACAACTTGTTTCAAGTATAGCGATATCAGGGTCCGGGTTGTTTAATAGAAGTTCTGAATAAGGGGTGCCTAAATTTCCTCCCGTTACGCTGCTGCAGGGTGCATAGTGAAATATGTTGCCAGTGAGCGCTGTTGTGGTGCTTTTCCCATTGGTACCTGTTATGCTTATTATTTGAGTAGTTGGCGTTGTTTTGTATGCGAACTCCATTTCTCCAATATATGGCACGCGACAGTTTTCTATTTCTTTCACTATTTTTGATTGCAAAGGAATACCTGGCGAAATTACTGCCATTTCGAAATTTTTAATTTTATCAAATGAATGTGTTCCAAATTCAAACTCTATATTATTTTTGCGAAGTATTATTTTTGATTCTTCAAATTCATCTCCATCACTATTTTCTGTAACAAACGGCTCAAAGCCTTGCTTTCTTGCAAGCAGAGCTGCGTAGACGCCGCTTTTTCCTGCTCCCACAATTAGTATTTTTTTCATTGCGTCCTCATAAAAGTGTTACCGCAAAAACACACGCAACAATCGTGACTAATAAGAAACTGTAATCTATTTTTAGTTCACTCCAACCGGATTTTTCCAGATGGTGGTGTATCGGCGCCATTTTAAAAACTCTTTTGCCATGAGTTAGTTTGAAATAAGAAACCTGTATAATTACTGAAAGTGTTTCTATAACGGGTATGATGGCAATGATTGGCAGCAGTAATTCAGAATTAGTGATGATACTCATGGCTCCAAAGAGCCCTCCTAATGCCAGAGATCCTGTATCTCCCATAAAAACAGCTGCTTTTGGTTTGTTGAACCATAGGTAGGCGACAAGGGTTCCTATAATAACTGACGAAATTGTTTTAGTAGCTATGCCCCCTATTATTATGAACGTGAATAATTGAGGGATTGATAAACTGCCAAGCAATCCGTCGATTCCGTCTGTAAGATTGAAAGCATTGGGTGAACCAACCATAATAAGCAGGTACAGGATAAAATACGATATATTTCCCATTTGGAATGACCATGTTTTTATGTCAACCGTCGTGCTGATTAAATCTTTTCCTATGGTGAACAAAAATACTGCTACTAAGATTTGAAGAATGATTTTTATTCTTGGACGGAGTCCTTCAGATTCCTTTTTCTTAGAACTCTTAATATCGTCAATTAATCCAATCACGCCATTAAGAATCAAAGCCAGGTATAGGAATAAAAATGTTTTGCTATGGTAAAAGGGCAAGAACAGTGTCGGTATAAGCAGGAAAATAATCCCACTGGCGGTCGGCGTTCCCTTTTTTACTTTGTGCTCTTTTGGTCCTTCTTCCCGGGGATATTGAACAAGTTTTATTTTTTTAAGCCATGGTATTGCAATTATAAAAAGAGGCATTGCCATCAAAAACGATATCAGCGCATATAAGAGCAAAATTTTATCCATTTTTATTTTCCAAACCTTTCTTTGAGGATTTCGATAATTTCTTCCATTTTCATAGCCCTTGAACCTTTGATGAATATAACAGAATTTGGGCAAATTTTCAATTCTTTTATAAATGATTTGGCTTCTTTCATGTGCGTGAATGAGACTCCCTGTTCTATACCGCTTAATCTTGCGCCGGACAAAACATCTTCGGCGTACCTGCCGATGCTTATTAATAATTTTGGTTTCACTTCTGAAATGCTTTCTCCTGTTTTTCTGTGAAGCGATTTTGCATTTTTCCCGAGTTCGAGCATATCCCCAACGATAATAATCAGAGGGGCTTCATGTTTTGTGAATCGTGAAAGGTTTGCCACAAGTGAAGTAGGGTTCGAATTGTATGTTTCATCAATAATTGTAATGCCCTTTGAAAGAGAGATACTTGTCCCCCTTCCTGCTGGCGGTGAAAATGTTTTTAAAGCTGCTATTGATTGATCTATGGGAATCCCTGCAATTACACCAAGAGACAGAGATGCCAGCATGTCATATAAAAAGTGTATCCCGGAAAAAGGAAACTCATCGACATAACATTTGTCTTTGTAGCAAAATTTTATTTTCATATATTGTTCTGTTGATTCTATTATGTTTCCTCTTACTTCTCCATTTTCCTTTGTGCTGAAATACAGCACATTTACTTTACTGCTTAATTTTTGTATTAGAGGATCATCCCCGTTGAGTATTATTTTCCCACCATTTTCTTCAACAAACTGTATGAGTTTGAATTTTTCCTGTGTGACGCCCTCTCTGTTTTCTAAAAATTCTAAATGGGAATCTCCGATATTTAGCAAAATGGCGATGTTTGGCTGCAAGATTTTATTTAATGCGTCCATATCTCCTCTTTTTTGGATTCCCATTTCTACCACAAGATAATTTTCATTTCCGTTTACATCGTTTAAAAGAAACAGGGGGATTGATATCTCTGTGTTTGCGTTTCCTTTTGTTGCCGCGATGCTAAATTTTTTTGCAAGAATGAGGCCTATCATTTCTTTTGTTGTGGTTTTGCCGGCACTTCCTGTTATCCCTATAATTTTGTTTTGGAGTTTTTCCCTTGCTAATTCCCCGGCGGATAAAAGGAAGCTCTTTGTTGATTCTACTCTGTATACAAATGTATCTCCGAAGAAATTTTTATTATATGGTTTTTGTATTGCAACACCTTTTGCTCCCTGCCGTATTGCATCAGAAATAAAATCATGGCCGTCTACTTTTTGGCCTTTCAGTGCAACGAAAAAACTTCCGCTTTTTATATGTCTGCTGTCAATTGAAAAGTGGGTAAAATCATTTACCCATTTGCCTTCCCAGTTTCCTGCTATATTGTTGATGATTTCGTCAGTCTTAATTATCATTCAAAACCTCTTTTGCGTATTCTGAATCATTTAAATAGACGGTTTTGTTTTTGTAATGCATTTCATTTTCATGCCCTCTGCCAAGCAGGGCTACTATATCATTATTTTTCATTGCTTTTATGGCCGTTTTTATTGCTTTTTTTCTGTCTAAAATAATTTTCGCGTTACTGCCTGCTCCCTTTTGTATATTTTTTGCAATTTTTTTTGGGTCATCGTTTCTTGGGTCATCTGTAGTTATAATAACAAAGTCGCTCAGAGTCGAGGCTGTTTTTCCTATTTCTCTGCTCTTCTTTTCAGTTGACCACCCGACAGCGCCAATTACTGTAATAATGCGACCCTTCTTAATGCTGTTGAGGAATGACAGCACTCTTTTTATTTCAGCTGGATTGTGTGCAAAATCAACAATGATTTTGCCTTTTTTTGTTTTTATAATATTCATTCTCCCGGATATTTCAGGTATATCTTTTGCAAATTTTTGAAGCTCAGCCAGACTGATACCTTCTTCGATTGCAAAAGCTGAAACAGCAAGGAAATTAGAAAGATTAAATTCACTGCCTATATTGAGAG
>JAUXIC010000058.1 GCA_030621215.1 Caldisericota bacterium | reverse complement strand
TACCAACGGCCTAATGTGTTTCATACTCTTTCCTCCTTGATTTTATTTTTTTGTAACTTTGCAATGTTTGTTTCTCTGTACCACCTCCCCGTTAAGATTATTTTAAGCGTAAATGTATTCTCTTCTTATTTTTTTGTACTTCAATATTTTAAAACAAACCTTTTTTAAATTATACTATTTTTTATAAAAGAATTCAATTTTTTGCAAATTTAATTTTCATTTTATACAAAAAGAGCCTTTGGAACTCTAAAGACTCTTTTAAATTCTCGTATTTTTACCTGATTGCAGGCAAAAAAAATTGTCTGTTTATGGGCGTATATGTGTACCTGTCTCACCTTTCAATGCCCTTTCTAACGATTCAGGTTTTGTAACGATGGCTTCTTTTCCGCCTGCTTCAAGGAATCTTACAATTGCCTGAATCTTTGGCAGCATGCTTCCTTTTGCAAAATGTCCTTCCGCAATGTATTTTTTTGCCTCTGCAACGCTTATGTTATCTAAAGCAATTTGATCTGGTTTGCCAAAGTTCAGGTATACTTTTTCAACAGCGGTAGAAATAATAAACAGGTCTGCTTTAATATTTATTGCAAGCAAACTCGACGCATTGTCTTTGTCAATAACTGCAGCAGACCCTTCCAATTCACCATTTTCATTGTAAACTACAGGGATACCGCCGCCGCCTACACCGACAACGCTAAAACCGTTTTTTACGAGCAGTTCAATCGCATCTTGCTCTACAATCTCTATAGGCATTGGTGAAGGTACCACTCTCCTGTAACCCCTTCCTGCATCATCAATGATTACCCAGTCCGGGTGTTCTTTTTGCAGTTCTTCTGCCCGTTCTTTTGTATAAAATGTACCGATTGGCTTTGCCGGGTTTTTGAATGCACTATCATTCTTGTCCACCACAACCTGAGTTACTACTGTGGCTGCCTTTTTCTCAATGTTTCTTCTTTTGAATTCATTATCAAGTGCCTGTTGAATTTGGTAGCCAATTGCGCCTTGTGTATCAGCTCCACAGTTTACCAGTGGTACAGGATGCATCTTTGCTACTTCATGTGCAATTTCAGAACGACGCAATATGAAACCAACCTGGGGCCCATTTCCATGCGTAACTATGACATTGACATCCTGTTCAACCATTCCTGCAATGTGCTTAGCCGTTTCACATACTGCTTCATATTGATCTTCTACAGTTTCGTGCTGCTTGTCTTTAATCAGAGAATTGCCTCCAATTGCTAATACTGCTAATTTACTCATTTTTACCTACCTCCATTTTTTTGCCATCGTTAGTGCCATAATGGCTTTTTGTGTGTGTAATCTATTTTCTGCAATATCATAAATAATCGAGTGAGGGCTGTCTGCCACTTCATCATCCACTTCATTTCCTCTATCGATTGGCATTGGGTGGATGAAATACGCATTGTCAGTATGACTGTGGAGTTCTTTTGTTAATCTCCAGTCTTTATATTTCAATGACAGTTCTTTATCTGCATCTTTTCCGTTGAGGTATCTTTGCGGGTTCATCCAGTGCCGCGCATAGACAACTTGAGCATCTTTTACTGCTTCGGATCTATCGTGTGTAATTTCAAATGTTACTCCTGCTGTTTCTGCATTTTTCTTTGCTTTTTCGATCACTTCCGGATCCAGGTCAAATCCTTCAGGGTATGCGAGCGTGAGGTTCATTCCATAGCGTGGCATGAGCAGGACATCTTCCTGGACAGAACTCCAGGAGCGCACCATAGACGAGTATCCCCACATCAGTGTGATTTTTTTGCCTTTAACATCTCCCATATGTTCCTCAAGTCCCATTAAATCAGAAAGCCCCTGGCATGGGTGGTATTTATCATGCGCCATTGAGATAACGGGGATAGTTCCATATTTTGCATATTCTCTCAGGAGTTCGTCACCCTGCCCGTATTCTTCGATTGCGTCTTCAAGTATTCTTATTCCAAGGCCTACTCCGTATCTGCTCATTACTTTTGCTGCATCTTCGATTGTTTCGCCTGCTTTCCCTTTAGATTTTAGCCTCATGGATTTGGGTTCAAGAAATTGTGCATGTCCTCCAAGCTCCGTTGCTGCTGCCTCAAACGATTGTCTTGTTCTTACGGATGGATTGTAGAAAAACATCAAAAATGTTTTGTTCTTTAACAATTCCGTATATGGTTTTTCATACCGGTGCTTTTTCATATCTTTTGCTACTTCAAGCACCTCATCAAGCCATTCTTTTTCCCAATCTTGTGTAGTAATTAATGATTTGCCAAAAAGATCTATCGTCATTCTCTTTTGCCTCCTTGTAAGCTGTAATGTACATTTAAACAAAATGCTTTGACCAGGTTCTGAAAAAAATGGATAACAGATATTATTTTTTATCATCGCCTGGAACTCTTTATCCTTAAAAAAATATCATATCTAAATTTTAAAGTAAGTCAAGCGGAATTAAAAATTGAATTCTGTCGAAACTTCCGTGAAAATAACCCTTTCGCCCATTTTTTTAACAAACTCCATTCCAGGGAGAATACCTGTGCAATGGGATATAGAGACGAACTCCGGGTTCATCCCGGCAATTAATTGTACAGTTCGTTCTATTCTTTTATTTGATGCATTTTTAAGGTGCATTCCCCCTATTATTCCGTGCAACTTGTTTATTCCTGTAATTTTCATTCCATGATTGATGATGTTGATTATACCCGAGTGTGCACATCCCGTTAAAACAACCAGGCCTTTATCGGCTATTATATACAGCGAAATATCATCCTGAAAAGGATCATTTTCAAGTTTGTTCTTTATCTTTCTATAATACATTGTTTCTTCCTGTTCCCATTTGTTTGTTTTTGGTATTTCACCGGAATAGATTATCCCAGGGGAAATTTCCACAGGATCTACATAAAACTTTGTGTTAAACCCGCTTAAATTTGTTTTCATGCCTATGCTTTTTTTTACTTCTTTTATGATTTGATATTTAGGATAAAGGGCAGCCGGGTGGACGAATAGTTCAAATTGATTGTTCTTTTTGCTGAAGTTTTTAATTCCTCCTGTGTGGTCATAGTGTCCGTGGCTCAAAACTATTATTTCAATATTTTTAGGATCGATGTTTTTTATTTTGAGGTTATGCAGTAGTGCACGGCCCTGGCCTGTATCGAACAGGATGTTTTGCTCTCCGGTTTCTACAAGCGCAGAGAATCCGTGTTCTGCAATAAAATCTTTTTTTGTTGTATAGTTATCTACTATAATTGTTATTTTCATGTCATTACGAATTACTTCTTATAAGTTTGCCATACCCTCTGTTTCCTATTATTCCATATTTTTCGTCAAAGACAACCTTTCCCCTCACAATGGTTTTTGCTACCTTGCCTTTCAATGTGCATCCTGCAACAACTGAATATTTTCCTTTACTTTCCAATTGTAACGGATCAACAATCCATTCTTTATTTAAATCTACAATCGTAAAATCTGCATCAGTGCCAACTTTTAAGCTGCCTTTTTCAGGATATAAGCCATAGCGTTTTGCCGCGTTTTCACTTAGCAATTTTTGTATTTCACTTAAGGTAAGCTTTCCGCCGTGATAGCCATAAGTAAGTATTATCGGAACCATAAGCTGAGTGCCCGGTATTCCTGCATAATTTTCCCATATATTGTTTGAAGATTTCTCTTTCGGGTATTTTCCTGCCGCATGATCAGTTGTGATAAAATCAATTGAGCCATTTTGTAATCCTTTCCATAAGGCTTTTTTGTCTTCCTCTCTGCGGACAGGTGGCGCAGTTTTTAAGGTCGGCCCAATTCTTTCCAGGTCCTCGATGGTGAAGAGAAGATAATGCGGGCATGTTTCGGTTGTTACGTCCAGATTGTGTTGTTTCCCCCATTTGACTATATTCAGGCCTTCTTTTGTAGAGATGTGAACAATGTGCAGTTTGTTTTTAACCTTTTCCGTAATTCCAATAAGAGACCAGATAGCTTTAGGTTCTGCCTGATATACTCTTCCCTCAAACCAGCTTCTTATATCTGTTCTTCCCATTTTTTTCATAAGCTCTGAATAGTAATGTACGAGATCAAAATCTTCCGCATGTACTGCACATATTAAATTCAGCGTTTTAAGTTCTCTAAAAGCTTTATCCATATCTGGAACAGGCATTTTTGGGTAGAGCTCCATTCCTGAAATAGTATAGAATTTTACTCCAATGATTCCTTTTTCTTTCAGCTCTTTTAGTGTTTTTTTATACTCATTTGATTCCACCTGTTCTGGTGTAACGCCTCCCCAAAAGCTGAAATCCACATACGCTTTTGGCTGTACAATGTTGAGCTTATTGTCAAAATTTTTACCCGTTGTGACAGGAGGGATAGATGTACACGGCATATCCGCAATTGTCGTAATTCCACCCGCTGCAGAACTCCTTGTGCCTGTTTCAAAATCTTCTCTCTCCGTAAAGCCCGGATCATCAAAATGCACATGAGGGTCCAAGAACCCTGAGAAAATTATATTGTCTTCCGCGTCTATTTCACTATCGCAGTGAATTGCCGTATCGTTTCCTGAAACAATAGCTTTTATCTTTTCTTTATCAATGTATATAGTTACTCTTTTACGTTCATCCTGTTTTGTTGTGATATAGCCATTTTTTATGCGTATCATTTTTATTTATTTCTCTACAAAGAGAGGCACAAAGGCAAATTTATCTATATCTACAAGGCCTTTATCCGTTATTTTTAATTTAGGAATAACGGCAAGAGACATAAAGGCAAGTGTCATAAAGGGATCTGGTACGGCGGTGCCGTTTTCTTTTTTCACAATTTTATGGAGCTTTATCAATATCTCTGATGTTTCATTGATCGACCTGTTCGTCATAAGGCCGCCATATGGAAGTGCAAGGGAGCCCAGAACTTTGCCGTTTTTTGTAACAGCAATCCCTCCTCCCATTGCTTCAATTTGCGCTACAGCAAGAAGCATATCCTTGTCATTTGTTCCGGTGACAATGATATTGTGTGAATCATGTGAGACCGATGTGGCAAATGCGCCGCTTTTTAATCCTAATCCATTTATAAATCCCACTCCCACATTGCCTGTTGCCTTATGTCTTTCTATTACTGCAATTTTGATTACATCTTTTTTAATGTCTGATACGACAAGCCCGTTTTTAACGCTTGGCGTACAGTGTAAATCGCTTGTAATAATCGTATCGGGGTGAATGCCAATCACTCTGATTTTACTTCCCCCTTTAGGGACTTTTAGATCATTAAATGTAACTGGTTTAATGTTAATTGTATTTTTAACAGCGTCGTCATGCAGTGGGCCTTTGAATTCAAATAGGGGTTTGCCATTAGTTGCGATCAATTTTCCATTTTTATATACTTTTTCTATTTCCAGGATATCCCTGAAGACAACGATATCTGCATTGTACCCTGGAGCGATGCCTCCGCTTCTTTTGAATCCAAAAAAAGATGCGGGATTCAGTGTAGCGAGCCTTATAGCAAGCGGAAGTGGAATTTTGTTTTTAAGTAGTAAAGAAATTGCAAAATTAATATGGCCTTCATGTACAAGGTCTTCGGGGTGTTTATCATCAGTGCAGAGAAGAATCCTGTGTTTTGTATGTTCATCCAACACAGGCATAAGTCTTTGTACGTCTCTTGTAAGAGAGCCTTCCCGCATCATTATCCACATTCCCTTTGATAACTTTTCTTTTGCTTCCTCAGGTGTTGTGCATTCGTGGTCTGTCATTATGCCGGAAGCAAGGTAGGCATTTAAATCTTTTCCTGAAAGTCCGGGCGAGTGACCGTCGATAATTCTGTCTCTTGATATCGCAATTTTTTCCAGCACCTCAGGATCTTTTGCGAGAAGACCCGGATAATTCATCATTTCTGCAAGTCCCAGAACTTTCGGATTGTTTTTAAATATTGCAAGGTCTTCTGAATAGAGATG
>JAUXIC010000028.1 GCA_030621215.1 Caldisericota bacterium | reverse complement strand
TGAACGTTTCTTTATATCTTTGAGGTGTTCATTTATTTCTAAAAACTTTTTTCACACAAAAAAATTTTCAACTTGCAAGGTAACTTGTATTCAAAAAATGACCAAAAAAAATGATAATTTAGCTTTCAGATTTTAAAGACGAATCCCAAAGAAGCTGCTCCAGGTCTTCAAGGAGTATTTTAATTTTCCCCTGTTTGGTGCGGAAGGGGGGACTCGAACCCCCACGAGCTTTAACCACCCACTGGGACCTGAACCCAGCGCGTCTGCCAATTCCGCCACTTCCGCTTATTTCTTTTTAATTATAGTAGCAAATACGGCAGGAGTTTTTCTTATATTTTCCCTGAAAACTCTTTTTGCCGTTTTCTCGATTTCCTTTTTTAGTTCTCTGTATTGCGCACTTATTTTAGCAGATTTTTCAACTGTTTCAACTATTTTTTCTCTTGTCCGCTTTATTATTTCTCCCTCACTGCCTCTCGGGAATACTATCCCTTTCGATTCTACAGAAACAGGTTTAACAATTTTGCCGTCTTTATTCATAGATACAACCACAAACACCATTCCCCTGTGCGCCATTTCCCTTCGCTCTACGATAGCAGGAAACTCTACTTCAGTATCCTTAACGGGGATCATCACTTTGCCTTCTATAATAACAGCACCTGACTTTACCCGCGGGATACGCTTCATTACTCCATCTGCGATTTGTACCCCTGCACCATTTTCAAGTATAAATACATTTTTTTTGCTTATTCCACATTCATTTGCAATTTTTTCCGCAGCCACAAGATGCCTGTATTCTCCGTGTACTGGTACAAAATACTTTGGTTTTAGCAAGTTTATCATAAACTTCACATCTTCATGAGAGCAGTGTCCCGAGAAATGTATTCCGTCTGCTTTCCGGTAATACACATTAGCTCCCAGCTTAAATAATCTATTAATAGTATTTGCTACTTCTCGTTCATTTCCGGGAATCGGGTCAGCAGAAATAACTACGGAGTCCCCTTTCTCCACAAAAAATCCTCTGTGGACAGAATTAGAAATTCTTGAAAGCCCTGACATTGGTTCTCCCTGGGTACCTGTTGTTATAAATACAAGTTTCTTTTTTGGGACAGTCTTAATTTCCGAGTGCTCTATTTCCACGGCTTTAGGAATTTTCAGATATCCCAGCTCTTTTGTTATTCGCACGCTTTCAAGCATGCTTTTACCGTCAAACACGACTTTTCTTCCAAATTTTTCTGCTACATTTACAAATTGCTGTATTCTGTGAATATTTGTAGAAAATGAAGCTGCGATAATCCGCTCCGGCGCTTCCTGAAAAATCTTTACTAAATTTTTCCCTATAAGCGCTTCTGACCCGGTAAATCCCTCTTCATCCGCATTTGTGCTGTCCGAAAACAGAGCAATTACCCCTTCTTTTTCCAGCGCTCTAAGCCTTTTAATATCCATAGGCCTGCCGTCCACGGGCGTCTTATCTATTTTATAATCTCCGGTGTGATATATGTATCCAAACGGCGTTTTAATTGCAATGCCAAAAGTTCCTGGTATGCTGTGCGTCATCCTTATAAACTGCACATTGAAAGCGCCTAACTGCAATACATCTCCATTTTTTATTTCTCTGAAATTCTGGTGCTTCTTCAAGTTTGCTGGAAGCATTCCTTTCAACAGGCCAAGCGCCAGCTGGGAACCGGCAATAATCGGGGGAGACACATCTTCCAGTAAGTATTTAAGCCCGCCAATATGGTCCATATGGCCATGCGTAAATAATATTCCCTTTAAGTGTTTTTTTCTTTTTATAAGATAAGAAAAATCAGGAATAATATAATCTACGCCAGGCATGTTGGCAGAAGGAAATTTAAATCCTGCATCAATAAGCAGCAAATCGCCTCTCATCTCAAGAAGAGTGGAATTTTTTCCAATCTCCCCTATTCCCCCCATTGGTATAATTTTTATGTTTTTTTCCATATTAAATTCTTGCATTCTGGTTTATTCTCTTACTAAAGAACAAACCGTTTTGCCCTCCTTTTCTTTAATTAAAATTTTTTCCTGCATTTTTATATTTTATTTCTTATTTGCTAAAAGTAAAAATTCTCCTTTCGGTGCAAAGTGTTCATCCCTTGACAACGCTCCGTTTATCTGTACAATAAACTGGCATTGGGGCGTAGCCAAGCGGCAAGGCAACGGAATTTGGATCCGTCATCCGAAGGTTCGAATCCTTCCGCCCCAGCCAATATGGGCTGCTTCCCGCAAAATACTGCATAATCCACCTTTGCCTGAGATATTTTTCCTTTCAGTCAATTTAAAAAATGTCTTCAATATATTCAATTTTGCAATGTGCACCATCCATCACGATGGAAACTGCACCAATGCCAAAATCTTTATCGTTTCCCTGCATATAATATGTCGCTGACCTGACAATGTGAAGCAGTTTTTTCTTTGTAATTGCTTCGACAGGTGCTCCAAATGTTTCGTCTTTCCGCGTTTTTACTTCTATAAATAGCAATTTACCGCTGCGCTTTCCGACGATATCAATTTCGCCAAAAGGCGTTCTCACATTTCTTTCTATAATTTTTATGCCCTTCTTTTTTAGGTAATCGACTGCAATATCTTCACCTTTCTTCCCTACAGTTCTATTATTATTCACAGACTACTCCCTTAAAGCTCCTTCTGTGTATCGGCGATGGCCCATAGAGTTTTACAAGTTCTCTGTGTTTTTTTGTAGGATATCCTTTATGCTTACATAATTCATATTCAGGGTATCTTTTCCCAAAAGAACACATCATCCTGTCTCTCACCACTTTTGCAATAATTGAAGCAGCACTTATTTCAAATATTTTGTTGTCTCCCTTAACTATTGCCACCTGCGGATAGGAAATGCCCTGGATTTTAAAAAGCCCGTCCACAAGCACTATTGCATTTTTCAACAGGGAATTGTAGCGATAAAAATAGCAGAGTTCAAGAGATTTAACCGCCCTTTCCATAGAAAGAAGCGACGCATTGAGGATATTAAATTGATCGATTTCTTCAGGATTTGCCACGCCTATTCCAAACGCAATACTTTTTTCCCGTATTGAATAAAAAAAAATCTCTCTTTTTCGTCTGGACAGGATTTTTGAATCTTTTATTCCATCAATTCGTTCTTCTATAATTACTGCTGCCGACACAACCGGCCCTGCTAACGGACCTCTCCCAGCTTCATCTACTCCAATAACTTTAAGGAGTTTCTCCGCTGTACGCATTAAGATTTTCTATATGATTAAAAGGCCAGTACACAATAACGGCCCTTCCTATAATGCTTTCCACGGGAATTGGCCCAAAATAACGTGAGTCCATGCTCACGCTTCGATTATCTCCCATAACAAACACATAACCGTCTCTGATTTTTTCAGGCCCGTAATCTTTTAGTACAGGCGAGTAAACATAAGGCTCGTTAAAAACCTTTTCATCTATATACACCGTATTTCCTTTTATTTCTATCGTTTCTCCGGGTAGTGCAATAACTCTTTTTATGTACTTGTTTTTGCTGTCTATCGGGGGAGTAAATATCACCACTTCTCCTCTTGTAGGGGAACGAAGTTTATAAGAAATTTTGTCCACAAGAACAAGATCATCAGGAGAAAGCGTATCAGCCATAGATGTCATTTCAATGCGATATGGTTGTGCAATAAACGACCTTACCAAAAATGCTACAAAAAAAGCCAGCACAATTATTATAATCCAGCTTTTTAGCTCTTTGCTCATTTACTTTTCTTTTTTTCTTTGACTACTTGCGCTTTTCCTACTCTATCTCTTAAATAATATAGCTTTGCCCTTCTGACACTGCCTCGTTTTTTCACCTCAACAGCTTTTATCATTGGGGAATGAAGGGGGAACACTCTTTCTACTCCCACTCCGTATGAAAGCTTTCTTACGGTAAATGTCTCATTCATGCCGCCATGTTTCCTCGCAAGCACTGTGCCCTCAAATATCTGAATTCTCTCTTTTTCTCCCTCTTTGATTCTCACATGGACTTTTACTGTATCGCCTACATTAAAATCGGGAATCTCTTTTTTCAAATATTCTTTTTCAATTTCTTTAATCCTTTCCATCACTCGTCAACTCCTTTTGCCTAAAAATAACATTAATTCAGTTTATTATAACGATTTCTTATAATTTAGCAATACATTTGAGCATTAAAACGCCTAAAATAAATTATTGGTTTATTTTGAATTTTATGGACATTCCTATTTTTCTTATTTTTAAATCATCTACCGCCTGCCACCCACCTTTGAGCTGCTATATTATTTTTCAAAATTTTAAATCCGCTTTAAATCATCTCAGCCTGAACTTCTTCTGTGCATATATGGTTAGGGCTGAAACGAAAAGAGCATTAGTAATAATAGCAACCAGGAATGAATTGAAATAATTAAAACTTTTATCTATAAAAACAATTTTCAAAACTTTAAATGCCCAGAAATTTGGAAACACATAAAGCATCCATTCAAGTCTATGGGGAACAAACACAGAAGCAATAGATATAGCTATTACGACAGATGACATTGTTTTTATAAACACAATTGACGAGTTCTGGTTATTTGCAAATATTCCAATTAGAAACCCGGCAGCAACACTAAAGAGACAGAATGGAATAATTAATACCAATAAATTTGCCGCATTAAACGCGAATCCCCACATGATAAAGGCAACTAAAAAAGAAAAAACAAATGAATAAATAACAGAAGCAGCAGCTTTTTCAAAGAGGTACTTTCCTGTAGTTAACGGGGATACGGCAAGTGATTTCATCACCTTGCTTTCTTTGTCCTCGACAATCATTAACCCCATAATGGCCCCGCCCATAATAATGATGATGACGAGTATGCTTATCTCAAGCACATTTCTAATAATGGACCTGTTGACATCCAGAGATTGTATTTCTATCGGTATTATAGGTTCGCTCTGCGAAGCATTTTCAATAATCATTCCGGGTAATGACTGTAAATAATTTTCCTCATTCCCCTGCAATATTACTTCGAATTCCCCATCACGGTAGATGATACCGGGTACATCATCGGACATTAATACTCTCTGCTCCAGTTTGCTAAATGAATTGAATGATTCTATCGTGCCGTACTTTTCAAGCTCTGCAACAAAACTATGCGGCACGCTATTATCTACGGCAAATCTTAGTTTTGGGCTGTCGAGGGAAGGCGCAAAAAGAATGATTAATATCGCCATAACAATAGGCGCAACTATTATATATGTTAAAAGCTTATCTCTGAACGCGTTGGTTAGATCCTTTTTCATAAGATTTATAAATTTTCTCATGATGAATGTCTCCTCCCGAACAATACTCTTTTTGATGTAAAATAAACAAGCACCAGTACGCCGGCCAGCTCAGCGGCAAGCAATAGAGATAAACTCCAGATTTCCTTGCTTTGCACTGACGATATAATGTTTTTTATTTCAAACATAACAGGGTAGGATGGGATATATCTGAAGAACGGCACAGAAAATGATGGCTGGAAATAGCTGATTACGGGTATTGCAATGATGAGGATAAATGCAACAGAAATATACATAAACTCAGTTAACGAACTATAAAACTGGCTTAGCAGCATGCCTAAAGACGAAAAAAGTAATGCAGATAGCGTCACAATTACAAAGTAGTGCAAATAATTCATTTGAAATCCAACGGTTGTTGCAATGATGATAAGAGCAAGCGCAATAGATAAAGATGAATTAATAACAACCTTTGATACAATGTATCCAAATATATTTATAGGGCTTATCCGGTAGGCATTGATGATTCCTTCTTTTTTATCCTGAAATATCATAGCCGCAATAAGATAAAAACCCAAAAGAAATACATCCAGAACAATCAGGGCTGGTATCATAGATTTATTGAACGGCAGCTTTTCAGTAGATTGGGGTTCCAGCACTGTATATTTGAAAGAAGCAGGTGAATATACTCCTGCCAGCTTTCTTGTAAGTAAATTTAGTGTTGCAGTCATTAAATTGAGAGCGGCTTCATCCTCGTATCCTTGTTTCACGATTATTACTCTATCATCTTCAAAAATGACGCCTACCCCGTTGCTTTTAGTCAGCTTTGATGTCAACTCTTCTTCCGATTTGGTTACTTCTATTTTAAAAGCGTTCCCTTCATCCCCCTGGGCATTTAAGACAGCAGATATTCCTCCATATCTGGTTTTATCTAAAATATAAGTACTCATCTCGGTAGTCAATTTTTCAGGAAGCACAAAATTAATAATGACGGTGAGCAGTATAGCAAGAATAATGGTTAGCAAAATAAACTTGCCCCTGAGCGCCATCGTATAATCAATTTTAAGCAGAGTCCACAATTTTTTCATCTTTATACCAAACCTCTACCGGTCAACTTTATAAAAATCTCTTCAAGAGTAGCTTCTTTTGTATGCATTGTGATTATCTGGTTCTTGGCTATTATGTTTTGCAGCTTGCTTTTGTCGTCTTTGTTTTCCAAAAAAAGCATCTCTTTCTGCAGATGTTCATTCATTTTGTATTCGACTTCTACTGATTTGTTTCCATATTGAAGCTTTAAATTTTTAGGCGTATCTATGGTAATTATTTTGCCTTCGTCTATAAAAGCAACTTCATCACACAACTCTTCTGCCACAAACATATTATGTGTGGTAAGAAATATTGTCGTCCCTTTTTCTTTTTCTTTCCGGATAACCTGTTTAATACTTTTTGCCGTGGTTGGATCTAATCCTGATACCGGTTCATCTAAGAATAATATTTCAGGATTATTAATTAGAGACCTGGCAAAAACAGCCCTCTGTTTCATGCCCTTTGAATACTGTTCGGTGCGTTTGTTTGCGGCATCTTTAATGCCAACAAGATCCAGCAAAAAATTAGGGTCCACAGTAGGTACTGAAAACAAGCCTGCAAAATACTTGAGATTTTCATACCCTGTTAGTTTGCCGTAAAGGTTGGGGAATTCAAATGAAACACCTATTTTGTTGTAAAAATCCTCTTTTTGTTCTTCTATGCTTTTCCCCTGGTAAAGCACAGTTCCCCCTTGTTGTTTTAGTAGGCCTGTAAGAATTTCCTGGACAGTAGTTTTGCCTGCCCCGTTTGGGCCGAGAAAACCAAATATTTCCCCTTTGTCGATGTTAAACGAGATGTGGTCAATACAAAAAGCATCTTTTTCAGAATACTTAAAATACAAATCCTTTACCTCGATCATGTTTCCTCCTTTTTATTTTTAGGGCATTCTAATTTATGCTATTTCTCCTGAAACCAGCCCGCCTCTTTCATCGCTTTCATCGAGGCTTTGTTACCCTGCCCGTCTCCTCTTGCAACAAAAACACCCACGTTTTCCCCAACTGCCCCTGATATTTCTGCAACATCTCTATGCTTAAATCCCGGACAGAGAAGAATCGACTGGACGCCTTCCTCTTCTACGAACTTTTTGCATGCTTCGATGGCTTGCTCCTGATTCTTCACGACTGTCACAAAGAGAATATAACTGGGCGTTCTTATCACGCACCTGTGTTTTTCTAATTCTGCATCTGGAGCATGAGCAATAAAAACTGCTTTAAATGCCATATCTGTCATCTCCTTTTTAACTCTTTGCATTTTAGTACATATTTCAAAAAAAAGAAAGTTGCCCTTCATCAGCTGTTAAATGACAAAGGGAAACATTGTAAATTAACTCTCATTAGATAAAAATCTTACGATTTCCACAAGCCATGTATATTGCAATATGCTCTTGCCTCAACTTTTTCTGCTTTTATTTCAAATTCCACTTCCGGTTTATCACCCGGGTTTAGAAACTTTTTATAATTCCTGCCATCTGCCACTATTTCTATCCACTCGATATAATGCTTTTCTTCCATCGGGTGAGAGATGGAGCCGGTTTTAATTTTTACTCCTCTGTCTATTTTTTCTACCACCGGCACATGCTTTTCACTGCCAACATCTTCTGCTTTTCCTTCAAATAGTTTCATTGGCTGCCCGCAGCACACCAGCTGCCCTTGCCCTGTATGCAGAACCTCCACAATATTTCCGCATATCTCGCATTTATATATTTCTAATTTCTTTGTCATTTTTCCACCTCTTTTCAGATAATATTACTGTGCTTTTTGAAAATCTCATCGGCTAATTTATCAAGAGACTCAAAATCCTCTTTTTTAGGATACCCTTTTACAATAACCGGCTCAAGTAATTCCACTTTGAGATTGGGGAGCATCCCTTTAACCTGCTCGACCATCTTTCCTCCCCACCCGTAAGAACCAATAATAGATACAAATTTGGTTTTTGGCCTCAAAGCGTTAAGGAGTGATGCAGCGTACACAACAGCAGGGTGGGGCCCCGTTAACACGGTCGGCGAACCAACTACCACAGTAGCACTCTCTACAATGGCAATTGCCAGTTCGCCCAGATCCATTTCGGTAAGATTAAATGGTTTCGCCCTTATGCCCCTGTCTTTAAGAGCATTTACAAAGTATTCTACCATTTTAGCGGTGCTTCCGTGCATTGAAACATAGGGGATAACAACCTCATTTTTTACCTCATCGGATATCCAATTCCTGTAAGCGTTGATGATAAATCCGGGATTTTTATAAACCTGTCCATGACTTGGTGCAATAATGTCAATTTCAAGTTCTGAAATTTTCTCAATATTTTTTCTTATGGCCGCTCTAAAAGGCATCATAATTTCTGCATAGTAACGCTTTGCAGCGATGTACAGAGCCGCTTCGTCTTCAACAAAAAGTTTGTCTGATGCAAAATGCGAACCAAGAAAATCGCAGGTAAACAAAATTTTATCTTCCTTCAGATATGTCAGCATTGTTTCAGGCCAATGAACCCATGGTGCAAAAATAAACTGAATAGTTTTATCCCCCAACGACAAAATTTCCCCGTCGCCTATGGTGATAAATTTATCATCATTAATGGAGAGGAGGTCCATAAGCATTGTTTTGCATTTTGGATTAACCACAACTTTTGCGTCGGGATAAAGTTCCAGTATCTTCGGAATAGAGCCTGAATGGTCTTGCTCAGCATGGCTGGCAATAACATAATCTATTTTGTCTACTTCTAGCTCCTCAAGATTTGCTATAAGTTCTCCTTCTTTTGCCGGGTCGACTGTGTCTATCAGGGCAGTTTTTAGAGTGCCTTTTATTAAATAAGCATTGTAACTTGTCCCGTCTGGCAGTGGAATAAGTTCATCAAAAAGTTTTCTATCCCAATCTATTGCCCCTACACTGTAAACGCCAGATTTTATTTCTCTTGCTGGCATTTCCGCTACTCTTCCTCAAATTCTGTTTTTTCTACTCCGCACACAGGACAAACCCAGTCATCCGGTAATTGCTCGAACGGTGTCCCTGGGCTAACTCCAACATCAGGGTCGCCTTCCTCGGGATCATACACATACCCGCAAACTGTGCATCTGTACTTTTTCATTTCATTTTCCTCCTTTTTGTTTTTTTCGTCTATATATGTTGGTGCCGTTTTTGGCGATTTTCCTTTCTTTACAGTATGATAATACGCATAGGTCATGGGTTCACCTTCGCTTAGTATATCGGCATCAATCACTGTTCCAATGAAAACAGTGTGTGTGCCTACATCTACTGCGCTGACAACTTCGGCTTCAAGGTAAGATACCGAATACTCCAAAACTATTGGAGCACCAATGATACCTAATTTATAATTAACCTCGTTGAATTTGTCTATTTCCCTTCCTGATTTAAAGCCAAAGTGCCCTATAAATTTCATCGGGGTCTCTTTGAGAAGGACAGAAACTGTAAAAATTTTGCTTGCCTGTATGAATTCGTGTGTTAAGTTCTGTTTGTTTATGCTTACTGCTACTGTTGGAGGAGACGATGTGATTTGAAATACTGTATTTGCAATCTGGCCATTTAGCTTTTCATTTCTAACAGAACTTACTACATACAAGCCATAGCAAATTTTATGCAGTGCCTTCAAATTTGCTATATCGCTCTCCATTTTATAGTCCCCCGCTTCTTTTCCCTTTACGCCATGCTATCTAAAACCCTTTGCATTGAAGTTCAAAATAATTTTTCGGATGGCTGCAAGACGGACAGACTTCCGGCGGTTCTTCTCCTTCGTGCAGATAGCCACATTTTTTGCACACCCAGCGGACTTTTCTGTCTTTTTTTAGAACCATATTCCCTTCGATTTCCTCCAGCAGTTTTTTATATCTTTCTTCGTGATGCTTTTCTGCAACAGCAATTGCTTTTAGCCGTTGCGCAATTTCAGGAAGACCTTCTTTTTCTGCCATGTCTGCAAACTCCGGGTACATCTCAGTATGTTCATAGGTTTCACCGGCTATTGCTGCCTTCAGGTTTTCAACAGTACTTCCCAAAACGGTCGGGGCTGTTGCTTCGACTGTTATTTCATCGAAGTTCCCGCCACCCTGTTTTTTGAGATCGTTGATTAATCTGAACAGCCACTTAGCATGCTCCTTTTCGTTTTCAGCTGTTAGCAAAAAAATCCCTGCGATATGCTCAAATCCTTCTTTTTTGGCAAGATTTGCATAGAAAGTATAACGATTCCTTGCCTGGCTTTCCCCGATAAATGCTTTTGCTAAATTTTTAACCGTGTTTTTCATATTTTTCCTCCCCTTTTCAGCTAATTAAAGTTTATCACCTTTTTTTTATAAAATCAATAGATACAATTTACAGACTCGGGAGATTTGCAAAAAAACTATGCCAGATTTTCCAAAATCTGCTTTCAAAAATATGATTTGTCTGATTAAATGATTTTGCACAGAAAATAGATTGAACGATACTGATTTTTCTGGTTTAATTTCTACGATGCAGCGCTTAATCTGTACAAAACAATGGAATAAGCGCTTCTCACTGACAGATGGTTAAATGCGCCGGTCCCTTTAATTGGGGGCAGGAAAAAATCTATTTTTTTAAGAGCTTCTCCAGCTATCCCCCAGCCAGTGCCAAACACAATGAGTACCGGAGTATCTTTTTTAAGGAAATCGCGTGTTTCATCATAGCTTATCATCCTTGCGTCTTTTTCCTGTGCTGACGTCCCTATGATAATGGGTTTTTTGCCTTCCGTTTTAGCTATATCCGCAACTGCTTCTTCAAAACTTTCAGAAAGTCTGATAATTTCCATTGCTTCATTTCTGTTTGGGTTGTATTTTTTGCCGGTCGTTTCCCAAAATTTTATTATTCTCTCAACAATTACCATTTCTTTTTCGAATGGCTGCACAATATACAAATTTTTTGCTCCAAATGTTTTTCCGGCACGCGCCATATCGTGGATATCATGGATAACAATACTTGTGACAATAATCTCGCCATTTTTGTTATATACAGGGTAGTGCAGCAAAGCAGTATAGAGTTTCACCTGTTTAGTATCTCCCTTAAAATCTCTTCCAGTTCATTTTTTATTTCTTCCAAAAGTTCCTTTTCTTCCTTTGTAAATCTTTTTTTGAGGATTAAATCCGGCCTTTTTATCAGAGTTCTTTTCAGCGATTGTTTTAATCTCCATTTTTTTATGTTTTCGTGATGCCCTGAAACAAGTACATCGGGTACTTCCTTGCCGCATATTTCTCTTGGGCGCGAATATTGAGGATATTCAAGAAGATTTTTTTCAAAGCTCTCTTCGCTTAAAGAAGATCTGTTTCCAAGCACCCCGGGGATAAGACGCACTACTGCATCAACAATAAGCATTGTAGGCAATTCGCCGCCGCTTACTACATAATCGCCCGTGGATAATTCCATATCCGCCAGCTCAGTCACTCTTTCATCAATACCTTCATAATGGGCTGGGATAAAAAGAAGGGATTCTTTGTCTTTCAAGAAATTTGCTGTATTTTGAGTAAACCGTTCTCCCTGCGGAGTAAGTATCACCTTGTAAGTTGGTCCAAATTTTTTTTCTATATCAGTAACACCTTTAATAACCGGCTCTGCAAGCATTACCATCCCTGCGCCGCCGCCGTATGGAGTATCATCAGTTGTCCTGTGGCTATCTTTTGTATAATCACGAAGATTATGCAAATAAAAATCCAGCAATCCCTTTTCTCTTGCTATTTTAATAATTCCTTCCTTTTCCACGCATTCGAAAAGAGCAGGAAAAATTGTAAGAATATGTATTTTCATATCAATAAATTATAATGCTTTTCAACCTTTTCTAAAACACACTAATCACCAAATATAAATCTACAAAAAATACTTGTAAATTTCTAAAATAGTTCTACAATTATTTTTGTTGCCACCTGGAAAAGTGTAACTCTGTAAACTAAATACAGACATGCTTAATGGCACTGGCAGTAAATTGCTTTTTACTATTCTATGCAAAGAGGTGGTTAATGAGAAAGCGCTTGAAAAAAGCACTGCTTTTTTTTGTATTAAGCATTACGTTGTCAACAATGTATTTTTCACAATCTTTACTTTTAAAACCACTTATTCTCAATTCCAATACTTCTTTTGAAAGTAAAATAAACAGCACGATAGCTAATATCAGCGTGCCGTTTATCAAAAATGAAGGGCAAACTGACAAAGAAGTTTCTTTTTATGCTTCCACTCTGTACGGTACTGCATTTATAACCAAAAGCGGCGAAATTGTCTATTCGGGAGGAGAGATAAAAGAAAATGAAACTAACGAATACAAAGCAGTCGCACTGAAAGAAACGCTTGTTAATAAAAATATTTCTTGCGTACATGGCGAAGATTTGTCAGAAACAAAAGTTAACATCCTTTTGGGAAACGATTCGTCAAAATGGAAAAACAATATCCCCACCTACAATACCGTATCGCTTGGAGAGGTGTATGAAGGTATAGAAGTCAAACTGAAGGCTTACGGGAACAATATAGAGAAACTCTTTTACATAAGCAGCAGAGGAAACGTAGAAAACATAAAAATAAAGATAAGCGGTGCAGATACTCTTACATTGGGAAAGGGAGGAGATCTCATAGCAAATACTCCTTTGGGTAGCGTAGCATTTACAAAACCGATAGCATACCAGGAAATTAACGGCAAAAAAACATATGTAGAAGTTAAATACACGGTAAACAAAGATATCTATGCTTTTAGTACAGGAATCTACGACAAAACCATTCCCCTTATTATAGATCCGCTTTTAGCTTCTACCTTTGTCGGGGGAAGCGGTTATGATTATTCTTTTGATATTACGCTTGATACATCAGATAATGTGTATATCACAGGATACACGAATTCAACCAATTACCCGGCTACCACTGGCGTATACCAGACTACCACAGGTGGCGGGTACGATGTTTTTGTAAGCAAATTCAACAGCACCCTTTCTTCCCTTTCAGCATCCACATTTATAGGAGGGAACGGTACTGACAAAGCCTATGCCGTTGCCCTTGATTCATCTTACAATGTGTATATTGCAGGTTCCACAAATTCAACCAACTATCCAACCAATAATGCATATCAGGCAGCTAATAATGGAAATTATGATGCTTTTATAAGTAAACTGTCAAATGACCTTTCTACACTTTTATCTTCCACATATATCGGGAGTGCCAGTTATGATTATGCCTATGGAATTGCCCTTGATTTATCTTACAATGTGTATATTACAGGATATACAAATTCAGCCAATTATCCGGTGACCGTAGGCACATACCAAACTGTCAATAGCGGCGGGTATGATGCCTTTATAAGTAAATTCGATAGCGGTCTTTCTGTTCTTTCGGCGTCCACATTTATAGGCGGAGCCGGTTCTGATAATGCTTTTAAAGTTGCCCTTAATTCATCAGACAATCTGTATATTACAGGATACACAGATTCTTCTGATTATCCGGTAACTGCAGGCGCATATCAGAGCGAAAGAAAAGGCCTCACTGATGTTTTTGTAAGCCAGCTGACAAATAACCTTGAAAAACTTTCGTCTTCAACTTATGTTGGTGGCAGCAATTATGACAGAGCTTATGCCATTGCTCTTGATTCATCAGATAATGTCTATATCGCAGGAGAAACTTATTCTTCCGATTACCCTGTGGCTAGCGGCGTATACCAGGCTGTCATTGGTGGAGGTTACGATGTTTTTGTGAGTAAATTCAATAGTGGCCTTTCTATTCTTTCAGCATCCACATTTATAGGCGGGAGCAGCCATGACTATGCTTATGGTATTACCATTAATTCAGAAAATAATGTATATGTTACGGGTAAAACGTTATCAGCAGATTATCCGGCAACTGCCTACGTATACCAATCTGTTAAAAATGGCGGATACGATGCATTTGTAAGTAAATTCGATAGCGGCCTTTCTGCCATTTCGGCGTCCACATTTATAGGCGGAGCCACCGACGAAGAAGCCCGTGCTATTGTTATTGATTCATCGGGTAATATATACGCAACAGGCTTTACAAATTCTTCCGATTACCCGGTGACCAGCGGGATTTACCAATCAATTAATAACGGCGTTTACGATGCGTTTGTGTGCAAATTTAATAATGACCTTGCGGCAGACACATATACCATTACGGCAACAGCAGGCAGCAACGGCACTATCACGCCTTCCGGGGATATTACGGTAAATTATGGAAACAGTCAAACATTTATAATTACTGCAGATACAGGATATCATATTTCAGATGTTCTTGCTGACGGAGTATCTGCCGGCAGCGTGCCAGCATACACATTTAATAATGTAACAAACAGCCATACGATATCATGTACATTTGCAATTGACATACA
>JAUXIC010000009.1 GCA_030621215.1 Caldisericota bacterium | reverse complement strand
TTGCATAATGCTATTGTATGGCAATGCAGAAGGACTACGCAGCTATCCGAAGATTTGAAAGCACAAGGAATGGGAAAAGTTATTCATGAGAAAACCGGGTTATTTCCTGATCCATATTTTTCTGGGACAAAAATTCGCTGGCTGCTGGAAAATGTCCCTGAGATAAGCGGTAAAAAGACACTGTTTGGCACAATTGATGCATTTCTTGTATATAAACTGAGCGGAGGCAGATCTTTTAAAACGGACGCAACAAATGCTTCAAGAACTTTGCTTTTTAATATAAATAATCTGCAGTATGATAAGGAACTCCTGCACCTTTTTAAAGTTAAAGAAGAGATGCTCCCGGAAGTGGTAGAGAGTGTAGATATTTTTGGTACAACGTCCGGTATTGATGTTCTTCCGGATGGAATCCCTATTATGGGTGTTATGGGAGATCAGCAGGCTGCACTTTTTGGCCAGGGGGGAGTTAAAAGGGGCATTGTTAAAAATACATATGGCACTGGCAGTTTTTTACTTTTAAATACGGGGGAGAAACCGCAATTTTTTGACAAAGGGATTCTTACCACTGTTGCATCAAAAATTAAAGGTAAAACCCAGTATGCCATAGAAGGCAGTATATTTATTGTGGGAGCCTTAATAGACTGGTTGCTTGAGGTTGGTTTATTAAAAAGCTTTGATGAACTAAATGATATTTTGTCAAACGGTATTGAAACAGATATATATTTTGTGCCTGCTTTTACAGGATTGGGTGCGCCTCATTGGGACCCATATGCAAGAGGAGGGATATTTGGTTTAACCAGAGGAACTAAAAGAGAAGATATAGTGAGGGGGGCAATTTATTCTATTGTCCTGCAGACAGAAGAGCTGTTGAGATTTATAAAAGAAAAATGTCCGGAGGTATCTGAGATGCGGGTGGACGGAGGCGTAGCAAAAAATGATTATATTATGCAGCTTCAATCGGATATGTCTCACATTAAAATAATAAGGCCTGTATGTAAAGAATCTACCGCAAGAGGAGCTGCTTTGTTAGCCGCTATTGGGGCCGGTATTTTGCAGGAAGAAGAAATTGAAAATTATTTTGCTGTAGAAAAGGTATTTAATCCTTTATGGGACAATATAAAAAGCGAAATGACTTATGAAAAATATCTACAAGCTGTTAAGCGTGTTAAAAATTGGGAAAAATAAGGAGGCAATTATGAAACTATGGAAAGGTGCTGAACCATTTTCTTTTAAAAGCGATTCCGATATAGGTATTTTGGTGTTACAGGGGTTTACAGGTACCACAAGTAGTGTTCTCTATCCCGGAAAATACCTTGCGAATAAAACTGGTTTTAATGTTGAAGGTCCTCGCCTCGCTGGGCATGGGACTAGATGGGAAGATCTAAATAAGATAAGATACACTGATTGGATTAATGATGCGGAGGAAGGGTTGGCGGCTCTCAGGCAAAGAGCGCAAAAGATTTTTGTTAGCGGTTTGTCTATGGGCGGTACGCTTGCTTTGTATCTTGCGGAAAATCATCCTGATATTGTGGGTGTAATCCTTGTAAACCATGTTGTTTTATTGCATGATCCTCGATTACCTTTTATACCTTTAATTAAATATTTTGTTAAATCGACACCGGCGATAGGTTCAGACATAAAGGATCCATCACAAAAAGAATTGGCATACGATAGGACTCCAACAGGGGGAGCAGGCGAAATGGCTAAATTGTTAAAAATTACGCGGAACAACCTGAACAAAGTTACTCAACCTGTTCTTATTTTTAAATCAAAGGAAGACCATGTTGTCCCGTTGGATAATCCAAAATATACGGTTGACAGAATATCTTCTAAAGACAAAGAAATTGTATGGTTAGAAAACTCTTATCATGTTGCAACGATGGATTTTGATAAGGACTTAATATGCGATAAGAGTATAGAATTTATTAAAAAGCATATTTAAAATTTTATTTTGAGATAGTTGGAGTAGTCACTGCTTGCTGCATATTGTGCAGCTGGCATGGGTTTTATATTCTGGATTTTGCTGTTGCTTTATGAAAAGAGCAAAAAGTTAATTGTTATTTTTCAAGTAGAAATCTACCGATTTTTTTAGCGATGAGTTTTCTGAAAATCATTATACTGCTATGCCCTCCGGGCAAGTATGTTATTGGCGGGGTTCCCAGTAATTTACGGAGTTCGTTTGTTGAATTTTTTGGAATAACCGGGTCCTGGATGCCATTAATCATTATAACTTTTCTGTTTTTTATAAACTTTGCGAATGTTAAAGGATCGTACAGCAGGAAAACTTCAGTGTACTCTTTTTCTTTTTGTGAAACGTCATAGCTTTGCTTTATTGCATATACGTAGCGCCTTAAAGGGAGGGTTGCTATACTTTTCCAGAATATTTCAGTAATATTCCCACCTGCAAGTACAAATATGCCTTTCCTGATGCGTTTATCAACGCCCATAGAAATGACTGCACTCATTCCGCCCAGGCTTAGTCCGAATATGCTGATTTCTTTTACGTTTTGAATAGCACCATTTTCTGTAAAATCAATGAGAGTTTGCACGTCTACTACAATTTGCCTGAAGTGGGCAAGTATGGTAGTAGGGTCCAGTCCAAAAAAGCCTTCGCCATCATTTTTTCCGTATTTTTTCCTTTCGCCATGAAAAGGAAGTGTCAGCATAAGCGATGATATGCCTTGTTTTGCAAATTGCGGAGGGAAATAAAACATAGATTGCATTGCATTGTGTCCATATCCGTGCAAAATGATAATGAGTTTGCCGCTGTCTTTTTTCGCCTTAAAGTAATGCCCGGAAGCGATATTTGTTTCATTTTGCGGGAGTTTTACGTGGCTTTCGAAATAAAATTTATATTCAGAATATAGATTATTCTCCGTAATGACATTAAATATCGGCTGCCTATCATCTTTTTTATATTGATAAATTTTTCGCGGGTCATCTATAATAATATCACTCATTTGACATCTCTCCTTTATAGTATATATTTTAACGTGTAAAAATGAAAGCGACTTGAGGAGGGATTTGATGTGAAAAAATTTGGGTTAATGCTTTCTGGTGGTGGCGCAAGAAGCCTTGCAGAGATAGGTGTGCTAAAAACGTTGGAAAAACATGGTTTGATTCCTGATGTTATTACCGGGACTTCTATGGGCGGGATGATAGGCGGATTTTATGCTGCTGGATTTACACTGCCGCAAATGGAAAAATTTGCGACGGAGATTGTAGTGACTAAAATGCTTGATGCAAAATCACCTCTGCTTTACTTAGAAGAAAGTAAAACAGGGAAGGCAAGACAGGCAGGATATGGAGGGATAGGATCATCGTTAAGCATTTTAGGCAGTAAAAAGGCGCTGGATAGCGGAAGGAAAATTGAATATTTTCTTACCAAAACGCTGGCAGAGAAAACTTTTTCGGAATTGAATGTTCCATTTGCGTGTATAGCGGCAGATCTTTTAAGCGGGAAGAAAATTGTTTTAAATGAAGGAAGGCTTTCTTCTGCACTCCGGGCTACAATTTCTTTGCCTTTGATTTTTGAGCCTTTTGAGTATAATGGAATGCTTCTTATAGATGGCGGGTTTACGAGCAATGCTCCTGTTGATGTTGCAAGAGAAATGGGCGCAGAAGTTGTAGTGGCGATCGATTGTAAATGAAGATATAAAAGAGAGAGACGAGGAATTGTTTAAAACGTCGTTTGACGTTAGCTGGCGTGCAACGGGAATTACTCAATATTATGTTTATAGAATGGAACTTAAGAGTGGGGATTTGATTATAAAAACGGGACTTGACCTGGATACTCTGGATTTTTCTAAGGCTAAGGAGAGTATAATGAAAGGTGAAGAAGATATGGAGAAAGAAATTAAAAAGTTAAAAGGACTTTTGGAGGGTTGAAATGATTATAGCGGCCGATATAGGCAACACCAATATTGTTATAGGTTTCATGAAAAACGGCAAGGCGGAAAAAGTTCTCAGAATTGCTACCGACAGGGGAAGAACTTCAGATGAATATAAACTTCTCCTGGTTTCATTTATTAAAGAAGAGAGAATAGATAAAGGTGATATTGAAGATTTTGTCATATCTTCTGTTGTGCCCCCGCTTACGCCCATTTTCCAGAGTGTATCGGAAAAAATTATCCACAAAAAGGCCATAACTATTTCAAATAATATGGATTTAGGGATAAAAATTGATGTTGAGGAGCCTCATCTTGTGGGAATTGATAGAATTTGTGATGTGGCGGGAGCAGCTACAATATTTCCAGACGAAAATATTTGTGTAATTGATTTTGGTACGGCAACAGTATTTAACGTTATAACAAAGGACAAGCGTTTTATTGGAGGGCCAATCGCAGTTGGTATTATTGCGGCAGCCAATGCTCTTTTTGTGGAAACTGCCAAATTACCGCGAATAGCGTTAGATGTTCCAGAGAGCGTGATAGGTAGAAATACCGTGGAAGAGATGCAGTCAGGAGTGGTAGTGGGATTAGGTGGAATGGTAGACAAGCTTGTTGAAAAAATTGGGCAAGAGTTAGGTGAACCTTTGCGGGTTATTGCTACTGGCGGGATTTCTCATGTAATGGCGAAGGTGACTCAACATATAGAAAAATTTGACGAACAGTTGACCTTGAAAGGAATTTATTATATATATGAATACTTTAAAGGCGTTTAAAATTGGCAATCTTGAGGTGTATCCACCCATTGTGCTTGCGCCGCTTGCTGGTTTTGCCGATTCATCGTTCAGGCAAATAGTGAAGAGTTTTGGGGTAGGCCTTGTATATACCGAGATGATAAGCAGTATGGGTGTTTTTTATAAAGATAAAAAAACACTGGATATTGCATGTTATGATGAGGTAGAAAAGCCAATTGGGGCACAAATTTTTGGCAGCGACCCTGAAAAAATTGCATACGCTGCGGCATTTTTTGAAGATAAGGGATTTGATACAATTGATATAAATATGGGTTGTCCTGCACTCAAAGTAATAAAAAATGGAATGGGAGGAGCTCTTCTTAAAGATAAGGAGCAGATTACGATGATTTTGCGTAAAACAAGGGCTGCAATAAAGATTCCATTTACTATAAAGATAAGAAAAGGTTTCAGCAGAGGGGAAAATGTCGCAAAAGAAATTGGAAATATTGCTGAAGGAGAAGGCGTAGATGCTATTACTATTCATGGGATTACTGTGAGAGAGAGTTTTAACAGAGAAGCGGAGGATTGGAATTCCATCAAAGACCTCAAAAAATCTGTGCGAATACCAGTTGTAGGAAATGGCGGGATAAAAACCGAAGAGGATGTGAAAGAGATGCTTGAAAGGACCGGCGCAGACGGAGTAATGGTGGGGCGTGCAGTTCTGGGCGCTCCGTGGTTTATAGCATCGTCCGTTCAATTCATTGAAAAAGGCACAAAAATTAGACTTTCTTTAAAAGAAAAAAAATATATAATAATGAGACATATAAATTTAATGATAGAGGAGAAAGGAGAAAGAGGAGTTAAAGAAATGCGAAAACTTTTGCCCTTTTATATAAAAGGCTTCAGGAATGCAGCTTATTTTAGAAAGATGATAAATAAAGTACAGGACAAAGATGATCTCGACAGGATTGTAGAGGAAATTTGTTCGACACACGAGGAGGTTTACAATGGTTAATGAAAGTAGTATGGGAGAAGAGAAGTTTTTTCTTACCAAAAAAGGCTTTGAAGAATTGACGCGAAAATTGGAATATCTTAAGTCGGTAAAAAGGAAAGAGATTTCAGAAAAAATAAAGCGAGCCATTGCTTTTGGAGACATTACTGAAAATGCTGAATATAACACGGCGAAAGATGAGCAGGCTTTTTTGGAAAGCGAGATTGAAAATCTTGAATTAGAGTTGTCTCACGCTGAGATTATCGAAAACGTTTCTCTCGATACAGTAAAAGTAGGGACTAAAGTTACTGTAAAGGATCCAAACTCTAAGCGAACAGTCACTTTTATTATCACAGGCAGGCTGGAATCAGATCCGGAAAATCATAAAATATCGTGGGCTTCCCCTATTGGCGAAGGGCTGCTTGACCACAAAGTGAATGATACTGTTGCGATAAAAATCCCCAAAGGTGTTGTAAAATTCAAAATTGTCAAGATTGAAAAAGGCGGGGATTAATGGCTGATAGCGGTCTAAATGAAGTAGAAAGGAAAAGAAAAGAGCTTATGTTGTACCTTCGTTCAATGGGTATTAGTCCATTTGGCGAAAGATTTATTACTTTGCATACAAATAAAGAGTTAAAGGAAAAATTCGATAACTTTGGCAACGAAGAGATAGCAGCAAAAGGCAGGGTAGTTGCGATAAGAGGCCATGGTAAGGCATCATTTATTGTTGTACGGGATTTTTCTTCGGACATACAATTATATTTTCGCTTTGATAATCTTGGCGAGGAAAAATATAAATTCTTTAAACAAGTTGTAGATATTGGAGATATTATAGGAGCAAAGGGAACGCTGTTTAAAACTCACACGAATGAAATTACTGTCGAGGTAAAAGATTTTATGCTTCTATCTAAGTCGATGCGTTTGCTCCCGGAGAAGTGGCACGGATTAAAAGATTCTGAAATAAGGTACAGAAAAAGATATTTAGACCTTATTGCCAACAGGGAAATATTGGATCTGTTCGTGAAAAGAAGTGAAATCATTGATGCAATCCGTACATTTTTAAAAAATAAAGATTTTCTTGAAGTTGAAACACCTATGCTCCAGCCTGTCGCAGGTGGAGCTACAGCCAGGCCATTTGACACTCACTATAATGCTCTTGATCAGAATATGTACTTAAGAATTGCACCGGAGCTCTACCTTAAGCGTCTTATAATCGGTGGATTCGAAAAAGTATTCGAGCTGAACAGGAATTTTCGAAATGAGGGTCTTTCTACTAAGCATAACCCTGAATTTACTATGATGGAAGTGTATTGGGCTTATGCAGATTACAATGATATGATGACTCTTACAGAGGAGCTCATATATGCAGCAGCAAAGGAAGTTATAGGAGAAGAAAGCGTGCAATTTAAAGGAGCCGATATTAATCTCTCCCCCCCATTCAGTAGAATCAGTTTTACGGAGGCTTTTAAGAAATATACAGGTGTAGATGTAGATGAATTAAGAGATACTAAAAGGGCTAAAACAGCGCTTGAGACACTGGAGATAAGGATGAATAAGCCTCTTACATTTGGCAATGTTGTAAATGAGATTTTTGATAAAAGAGTTGAACCGCATTTCATACAGCCAACATTTGTGTATGATTACCCATTAGAAATTTCGCCTCTTGCAAAACGGAAGGATGATGACTCCCATATGGTCGAGCGTTTTGAATTATTTATAGGCGGTATGGAGATTGCAAACGCTTTCTCCGAGCTGAATGATCCAATTGATCAGTACGAAAGGTTTAAAGACCAGGTTGAAGCAAAGAATGAGGGTGGAGAAGAGACACATATGATGGATACAGATTATATAGAGGCAATGGAATATGGACTTCCTCCCACTGGTGGACTGGGTGTAGGAATTGACAGACTGGTAATGCTTCTTACGGGAAAAGAATCTATCAGAGAGGTTATTCTTTTTCCACAACTTAAGACAAAAACGGATGAGGAAGAAAAAGAGTAAAGAATATGTTTGTACTGGGTGTGGATACAGGTCTCCGATCAGACTGGGTAAATGTCCTGAATGTGGTACGTGGAATAGTTTTATAGAAATAAGTGAAAGCAATAAAGAAACTGTAACTCCAATTTCTATCACATCCGAGACGATAAAATTATCTGAAGAGCGGATAAAAACCGGTAATGGTGAGTTCGACAGAGTTTTAGGCGGAGGCATCGTAAGAGGCTCTATCATTCTTGTCGGGGGAGAGCCTGGGATAGGAAAATCTACCCTTTTACTTCAGATAGCGAGTATTTTTGCAAAAAAAGGTAAAGTGCTATATGTTTCAGGGGAAGAATCTTATCTACAGATCAGGATGCGGGCTAAACGGCTTGGAACGGAATTAGATAATTTATACCTTCTTATAGAGCAGAATATAGAACTTATTGAAAATACAATATTGCAGGAAAATCCCGTGCTTGTAGTCATTGACTCTGTGCAGACAATGTTTTCTCCGCATTTGGAAGGCTCAGCAGGCAGTGTTGCCCAGGTAAAGGAATGCACAAGAATTGTTACTGACCTTGCTAAAAAAAACGGCATACCCATTATGCTTGTGGGACATGTGACGAAAGGCGGGATAATAGCAGGGCCTAAGACAATTGAGCATCTTGTGGATGGCGTTTTTTATCTCGAGGGCGAGAGAACAGATATGAAAAGAATATTAAGGGGCGTCAAAAATAGATTTGGCACAACAAATGAAGTTGGTATTTTTGAAATGCGCGAAAAAGGGCTTATCGAAGCTGAAAATCCAATGCTTACTTTTATTTCAATGGAAAATGAGTTTCCAGTTGGCTCTGTTATAACTGCTACTTTGGAAGGCAGTCTTCCGATTTTTATAGAGGTTCAGGCACTTGCAACGCCAACATATTTTCCGATACCCCGGAGAGTTGTCAGTGGCGTGGATTATAACAGACTTTTATTGATTATTGCTATTTTAGAAAAACGGTTACATCTTAAATTAGGCAGTTTTGACATATATGCAAATACTGTTGGAGGTTTCAAGACGTTGGATAGAGCAATAGATCTTTCTATTGCCGTTGCAATTATGTCCAATATTTTTGAAAAAAGCGTTTCCGAGAAAACAGTGGTATTCGGTGAGTTAGGTTTAGGCGGCGAAATAAGGCCTACAATTGGGGCAGAGCGAAAAGCAATGTTTGGAAAGCGACTTGGATTTAAGAACTTTATACTGCCGGCTTTTTTTAAGGATAAAATTGAAATTGCAGGTGTAGACTTCAATTTCGTGGATAATATAAAAGACGTTAAGGAAATTCTTTTCTGAGATGGACTTTTCAGTTTCTGCAATTATTGTTGCGGCAGGCAAAGGAAAAAGAATAGGCGGGTTAGACAAGAGTTTTGTAGACCTGAACGGAAAGCCTGTTATTTCTTATTCTTTTGATTGTTTATCCCGGTATAAATTTGTTAAGGAAATGATAGTTGTGCTGAATAGTAAAAACATTAAAGAAGGGAAGGTGTTGCTAGCGTCCGATAAATTAACAGCGGTGCCCGGCGGGGATACACGCGCTGAAAGCGTGCGAAACGGTGTGCTGAAGTCAAAAGAAGAATTTGTCTTAGTGCATGATGCTGCGCGTCCCTTTATCACTGAAGAGCTTTTGGATAGAATTTTTGATGAGCTGACGCCGGGAGTGGATGCTGTAATACCGGTAATACCCGTGAAGTCAACAGTAAAATACATTGACGGGAATTCTTTTGTGGAGAAAACGGTTGACAGGAAAGGGTTGGTTGTCGTCCAGACACCTCAGCTTTTCAGGAAAAAAGCATTATTGGATGCGTATCGCAGAAGTAATCTCATCGGGATAACTGACGAAGCGATGCTAATTGAAAAGATGGGCGGAAAAGTAAAAGCTGTCGGTGGAATAGAAGAAAACCTGAAGATTACAACGCCTTTTGACCTGATTTTAATGGAGGGAGTGGCGAAAAAATGGAACAAAGAGTAGGCATCGGATATGATTCTCATAGATTTTGCGAATCAAGGGCCATGTATATCGGAGGAGTTGAGATACCCTATAAATTTGGATTAGAAGGCCATTCAGATGCAGATGTGCTGATACATGCTCTTATTGATGCACTTCTCGGGGCGGCAGCATTGGGAGATATAGGTACGCTATTCCCTGACATGGAAGAAAAATATAAAGATATCAGGAGCAGCATTCTGCTTGAAGAGGCATTAAAACGCGTACGTAATGATGGATGGAATATTGAAAACATCGATGCTACCGTTATTGCGGAGGAACCGCAATTAATGCCATTTGTACGGGGAATAAACGAGAATCTTTCTAAAATTATTAATATCAATTTGAACAAAATTAACGTAAAAGCGACAACGAATGAAGGAATGGGCTTTATTGGCAGGAAAGAGGGTATTGCTGCGCTGGCTGTTGTATTGTTAAAAAGGGGTGATTAGATAATGAAAAAACAGTTTGTCAAGGATTTAAAACCAGGTGTTTCTGTAAAGAGTATTTTTATTGTTGCAGAAACCGAAAAGTCGCTTACAAAGGACAAGAAGGAGTATATTTCACTTGTTCTTGCAGATAAGACGGGGAGAATAGACGGGAAAATATGGGATAATGCCTTAGAACTTGGTAAATTGTTCAAAAAAGGGGATATCGTTGAGATCTCAGGCAGTGTTACAACCTACAGGGAAACAACTCAGATTCGCGTGGAAACCTTAAGAAAATGCAGCGAAGAGGAAATAGATAGTGCTGATTTTTTGCCGGTTACAGAAAAAGACAGAGATGTTTTGCTTAAAAATCTTTTAGAGACAGTGGAAAGCGTCCAAAATCCGTATCTTAAATCTCTTTTGAAAAATATATTTACTGACGGACGAATTATCGACGGCATAAAAAATGCTCCTGCAAGTGTCTCTGTGCATCATGGTTATGTGGGAGGACTGCTTGAACATACTTTGAATGTCGTACAAATATGTGAAACAGTAGCGGCTATGTATCCACTGGTGAATAGAGATCTTTTAATAACCGGGGCGCTTTTGCATGATATTGGAAAAATTGAAGAATACAACTACAGCAAAATAATTGAACATACAGACAGCGGTAAATTGCTGGGGCACATTGCGCTTGAAATGGTATTTATAAGCAAAGAGATTGAAAAAATCGCATCTTTTCCTGACAATCTCAAAATGGAGCTCTTACATCTTATTCTTTCCCATCATGGTGAATATGAATATGGATCCCCCAAAATTCCCCATACCGTAGAAGCAGCAGCACTTGCGTATGCTGATCTGCTGGATAGCAGGGTTGAAAGTTTTATTGAAGTAGCAAATAATAGCGATGAAAATTGGAGTGGCTATATTGGCTTTCTTGGAAGAAAAGTTTTTAAGAGGCAGGAATAACCTATAGATACTGTAAATAAACTTGAAAACATTTAAGGAGACAAGATGAGTATATTCAGGGCGATTGTTTTAGGCGTTATCCAGGGATTAACAGAATTTTTGCCTGTCAGCAGTTCAGGCAATCTTGTTATTTATCCTGCAATTTTTGGGTGGAGCACACCGACGCTTTCTTTTGCAATGGCCCTGCACCTGGGAACATTTTTTGCTGTTTTTTTATACTATTTTAAAGAAGTGAAGAAACTTATTGTGGCTTTTTTCCGCACGTTTAAAAGCAATAAGACAGGCGAAGAAATCTTTTATGTTCGGTTATTCTGGCTTCTTTTTGTAGCTTTACTTCCTGCCAGCATCGTGGGCCTGCTTTTTGCTGATAGAATTGGTGAAGTATTTGCCCAGCCGCATACTGTTTCTATATTTTTGTTTATTACTGCAGCTATTCTTATTGTATCCAGCATTAAATTTCAGGGCAAGCGTGACACTTTGAAACATATTTCTTTAAAGCACGCGTTATCTGTGGGTTTTCTCCAGATTATTGCACTGTTTCCCGGTATTTCCCGTTCGGGTTCTACTATTGCGGGTGGAATTTTTTCTGGAATGAATAAAGAAGATGCGGCAAAATTTTCTTTTCTTCTCTCCATCCCTATCATTGGGGGAGCAGGTCTTTTTGAATTGAAGAGTGCTTTGAATGCATCCATTTCCGGAGTTTCTTTCAGTGCACTTTTAGCAGGTTTTCTTGTTTCGTTTATCTGCGGCTTCTTATCGATAAAATTCTTTTTTGTGGTCATTAGAAGGGCAAAGTTTTATTATTTTGCTTTGTACTGTATAATACTGGGTGTTGTTGGACTTATATTTGCTTGATTTGTAATTAAGGAAGAAAGGGGGGACTAAAATGTTTGGAAAAATAATTTTTCCATATGATTTTTCTAAATATGGAGAAAAGGCAGTTCCTTATATTGAAAAATTTAAAAGTATAGGAGGAAAAGAAGTTATTATCATTTATGTAGTAGAGTATAATGAAGTTTTTAAACATGTGTTATATAAAGAATTGGAATTGAAAAGGTTTCAGGAAAAAATTAATCTTCGACTTAAGCCCCTTAAAGAAAGGTTAGAAAAAGTAGGATTTAACGTAACAACGTGTGTGGAGTTTGGTACACCCGACAAGGTTATTATCAAAAAAACGTTGGAGTATAAGGCGGATATTATTGTAATGGGTGCACAGGGAAGGGGTGCTGTTGGTTCATTTTTTTTGGGAAGTACTGCATTGAACGTATTGCAGAGGGCATCAATTCCTGTGTTTGTAATTCCATCTAAATAGTCTGAACTTAGTATAATTTTAATATAATTCCACTATTGCGCTTACTTCCATTGAGGCTCCGACAGGCAGGCTGATTACACCGATTGCCGTTCTTGAATGTTTGCCTTTTCCATTATTATCAAAAATTTTGGCTATAAAATCGGACAGTACGTTCATTACTTTGGATTGTTCTGTAAACTCAGCTGTTGAATTTATAAAGCCTTCGATTTTAACAATCTGCTTTACTTTGTCCAGGTCTCCTATGGCTTCTTTTAAGTTTGAAATGAGTTGCAGCGCGCAAAGCTCTGCAATTTCCTTACCATTTCCTAAGTTAAAATCTTTTCCGAATTTTCCTGCTATAACCTTTTTGTTGCGCAGAGGCACAACGCCTGAAAGATAAACAATGTTTCTCGCGAGAATAGCAGGGACATATGATCCCAGGCTTTCAGAAGGCGGCGGCAGAATAATTCTAAGCTCTTCTAAACGTTTTTCTACTGTCATTATTACATCCCTCCGTATTTTATTATATTATCTATAAATGAAATCTCAATCAGATACTCTGTAACCTAATTTTTTTACTTTTTCTTCCAGTTTTGGCCAATCTTTTTCAGTACGTACGAAAATGTCCAGATAAACGGGTTTCTTCAGGATTTGTTGTATCTCAGCACGTGCTTCTGTCCCAATTTTTTTGAGCTTCTTACCCTTTTGCCCTATTACGATGCCTTTTTGAGATTCTCTTGCGACAGAAATTACAGCGCGGATATAAAGCATCCCGTTCTTCCTTTCTTCTATTTCTTCTATGTTTACCGCAGTAGAGTAGGGGAGTTCTTTGCCAAGACGAAGAAATAATTTTTCTCTTATTGCCTCAGAGATTAAAAGTGGCAGCGGTCTGTCTGTTAACATATCTTTTGGAAAGTATTCCGGGCCCTCGTGGAGATATTCCTTCGTTTTATTAACGAGCAAATCAATATTTTTTCCTGTTAACGCAGCGATTCTCACGATTTCTTTGAACGAGAATAGTTTTTCAAATTCCTTTGCAGTAACTTCAATCTGGTCTTCACTGTACCGGTCGATTTTATTTATTACAAGAAATACCGGAATATTTATTTTGCTAAGTTTTTCCACTATTTTCGGGTATTCTTCTCCGGGAAAATCTTCCGGTTCTATCATGAGGTATACAAGATCGGCTCCTTTTATGCTTTTTATGGCAGTTTCTACCATATATTTATTTAATGCACTTCTGGCATTATGTACTCCGGGAGTGTCTATAAATACTAATTGCGCATCAGGAAGGTTTTTTACTCCTAAAATTTTGAAGCGCGTGGTTTGTGGCTTTGGCGAAATAATAGAAATCTTTGTGCCCACAAGATAATTGAGCAGTGTAGATTTCCCTACATTTGGCCTGCCTAAAATGACAATAAAACCGCTTTTCATATATATTTCCTTTCTCTTTTGCTTTTTGTTTAAATTGTACTGCTATGCTATTTTAATATTGGCGCTTTTAATTTATTATACAGTATTTATAATTTATGTGAACCTTTTCCTTTTTGGGAGTATCTAATATATAGAGATTCAAAAAAAAGGAGGCATGAGATGACTAAAAAATTATTAGTAGTTTTACTGGTTACAGCTTTTGCTGCAACGCTCTTTCTTGCACCAAAAGTAAGCTTTGCAGAAGGGAATGATTACGGAACAGCATTAAATGCGTACAATGCGAAAATTGAGCAGGCTGATTCTGAACTGATTATTTTAAATGAAAAGATGACACAGGTGAAAGAAAAACAGAAAGAGATATTTACAGCGTTAAAAGAAAAGAAAGATGCCGGGGAAGACCTTAGTGAAGAAGTAAAGCCGCTTGTTAAAAAACTTATGTGGATCAAAAAATCGGGAGAAAGACTCAGGGACATAAGAGATGCAAGATTATACTATGCAAAAATACTTACAGGCCAGTTAAAGGAAAAGATGAAAGAGATTAAAGAAATGAAAGAAAGTGGCGCAAATGAGGAAGAGCTAAAGAATCTTTTGAAAGAAGCACATAATCTGAAGGAAAAGGTTGGGAACGTTCTGCCTTTTAGTTTAAAGCTCTCGGTTAACAGGGCGGACAGGGTTAGAGAAACTGCCGAAAAGCTCAAAGCAAATGAAAAAGAAGACAGAGCAGTAAAGCTTTTAGAGAGCGCCACAAAGAGAATTGAAAGAGAAATTGAAATAACACATAAGCAGGCAGAAATTCTTGATAAAATATTAGATTTGCTTAACCAAATCGGGGATAATCTCGGGATATGAAGATAAATTCAATTCAGGGTATTATAACAATACGAATGACTATGTGGTTTGCCGCGGTACTTATTGCTCCTTTTGTACTGAAGCATATTGCTAAGGAGAAAGAAATTCAGGGAGAGGCGGACTATTTTAAGAGCCTTGTGCTCTCCCTTTTGCTTTTTTTTGTGGCATTTACTCCGTTTTTTCTTTCCAGAGCATTTTTTGTTTTGTTCCATAAGCATTTTTTTACAGTGAGTATTATCTGGTTTGTTGTGGGGTCTCTGCTTAATGGCTACCTGGCAAAGATTTATTTAAAAATTGATTACATAAAAGGGATTGTACTCTGGATGCTCACATTGATTGTTTCTTCAACAGCTGGGTTTGTTCTTACTTCTCTTTCTTTATTTCTTATTAGAACATTAAAATGAAGTATGAATTTGAGGAAATTGTTGATAAATATTACAAAGATGTGTACCGGTTTATTTTTATGATGGTCAAAAACAGAGATGATGCTGAAGATATCACTCAGGATACGTTTCTTAAGGTTAAGCGGTATCTCTGGACATTCAGAGGTAGATCTTCTATTCTTACCTGGATTTATAGGATTGCAACAAATGAAGTGAAGAAATTTTTTAAAAAAACCAACAAGACAAACCATTTTTGCAAAATATTAGCTGTGAGTGAAGAGAATTCGTGTGATACGCTGAGAAATGCCATGAACAAACTGGGTTGTGATGCATATGAAATTCTATTTTTAAAATATTTTAAAAATATGAGCGAAAAGGAGATAGCATTTATTATGAATGTACCGGAAGGCACAGTTAAATCACGCTTATTTAATGCGCGTAAAAAGCTAAAAGAGGTGATTACAAATGGATGAAGAAATTAGAGAATATTTTATTACTCAATATGATAAGATAAAAGTGCCAGGGGATCTTCAGCAAAAGATTTTAGGCAGGCAAAAAGAGAAAATTTATGCGTTTGCAATAGCTATATCTTCTGTTTTTCTATTCTCGATATTCTCTATTTTACTTGAACTTTCTCCATCAATGGACAGTATACTAATGACTGTTTCACTGCCTTAATTGTTATTAATTTTAAAAAGGTCAGGGGCTAATTGTACGCAAAAAAAGCAGGATGTGCATTTTCTTTTATCGATTTTGTAATTTTTATCTTCTTTTACAATAGCACCGGTCGGGCAGAAATTTGAGACGGTATCTATCAGCTCGTTTTGCTGAGAAGTGATGCGTGGTATAATTTTTCGGATTGATCGGATTGCAGGGTATCTTAAAGAGCGTTTTACTTCTTTTCTAAATGTAAGAAAAGTATCTCCATATGTCGTAATATGATCAAATAAACCACTGCCAAGATCCATAAAATCGCCTACTTTGTTTGATTCAACTTCTCTTGATCTATGGCCTGTCAGCACGGCGGTGGTAGAATCTAAAGCAAGCGGGTCTTCAGAGAAGAGGATTACGTTCATTTTGTTTATCTCTTCGCTATTGCTTATCACAGCATCCACTCCGTCAACAACACCAAACAATATATTATCGTTTATTAAAGAATACATTTCGAGAAGAGCTTTCCAAAATTGAAATATTAATTTGTTTAACAGTACCTGATTTCTGGTCATTGTTGGCACAAGAGTGAGGGTTGATGCCACAACTCCCCCTATTTTTGTAGTGGGAGAATCTTTCATTTTTATTACGGGGACAATATAATCTGCTTCTGTGAGAGTCGTTGGCATGAAAGCGTATTTTATTATTCTTTTTCCTCTTACCCCCATTCTGGCTATCTGTTTTTCATTTGAATATTGTATAGGCGATAACAGGGCAAATCCCCTGAAATGTTCAGGATTTTTTTCTTCTATTCTTCGGACATCAAGCCTTTCGTAAGAATTTTTTCTGAAATCCACGAATTGAATGTTTTCTTCTTTCAGAAAGTTAGCTATTTCTTCGGGCAGTTTATCCGTAAAGATAGATGCTCCTACTGCGATTTCACTTGCTCCGTTTGTTTTGAGAAAATGGATTGTTTCTTTTAAAATTGCCACATCTGGCGCGGGAAAATCAAAATAAACGGCAATTTTTTTCCCTTTAATTTTTTCTTTATCAAACTCTGCTGCAGTAGCATTAAATGCGTCACTCACTTCTTGATTTTTATACGAATTGCATCTTTTGATTCCGAGTTTACTCATTTTGTACTCCTTTCTTTTTACACATTTCATCTAACGGGCACTCATTGCAAATTGGTATTTTTTTGCAATAACGCTTGCCTAACTCGACAATAAGTGCATGCATTTCTTTAAAAACATCAACAGTAGAATACCCGTTAATTTTATATTTTTCTAAGGCTGTTTCAAAAATTTTTCTTATTTCATCGTAATCCGCACTCTTTGAAATGCCTGTTCTATATATCATCCTTATCGTGTAGGCATCTACAACAAAGATTTTTTTATCTAATGCGTATAAAAGAATTGAATCTGCCGTTTCCCTGCCAATGCCTTTTATTGACAGAAGCTCTTTCCTTAGTCTGGGTGCTGCATTCTTTTGCATCCTGGATATACTGCCATTATACTGCTTGATGAAATACTCAGTAAGTGCTTTTAACCGTTCAGTTTTTATGTTATAAAAACCGGCAGGTTTTATGAGCTGTTTTATCCTGTCGGGAGGTATTTTGTTGAGAGAGGAAGGCGAGAGTTCTCCTTCTGCTTTCAAATTATTTATTGCTTTTTCAACATTTTTCCAGGAGGTTTGCTGCGTCAGAACGGCTCCTACCATTACTTCGAATGGTGTTTCGCCTGGCCACCAGTTCTGCGCGCCAAATTCATTGAGAAGAAGCTGAAATACTCTTAGAAGGTTTTTTCGCAATTCTCTCTTTTTTTATCAGCGATAAGTATTCTTTAAGTTCTTCACCTTGGAGCGTTTCTTTCTCTAACAGTGCATTTGTAATGGTCATTACTGTGTCAAGTTGTTTTTTGATGAGAAGTATCGCTTTTTCATAGCTTGTTTCTATGATTTTTTTTACCTCTTCATCAATAATATCAGCAGTGTTTTCGCTGTAATCCTTTTCTTCTCCTAGTTCTCTGCCAAGAAAAACCATTTCGCTATGTTTGCCAAAGGTGATTGGCCCTAACTTATCACTCATTCCATATGTTCTTACCATTTTTCTTGCAATATTGGTCGCGCGTTCAAGGTCATTTGCTGCACCGGTTGAAGTTTCATGGAGTATTACCTCTTCTGCTGCCCGTCCGCCTAAAAGTGTTGCGATTTTATTTATTAGTTCACTTTTCTTCTGAAGATATTTATCTTTTTCGGGAAGCTGGAGGTTGTATCCCAATGCCATTCCTCTTGATACTATAGAAATTCTATGGACAATATCGCCGGTAGGAAGAGCAGTGTTGACTATAGCATGCCCTGTTTCGTGGATGGCAACCGCTCTCTTTTCTTCTTCCGAAAGGATTAACGATTTTTTTTCTGGTCCTGCTACGACTTTGTCGATTGCTTCTTCAATTTCTTGCTGGGAAATCTCTTTTTTAGTTTTTCTTATCGCCAAAAGTGCTGCTTCATTTAACAAGTTCTCCAGGTCTGCGCCAGTAAAACCAGCTGTTTGTTGGGCAATTGATTTAAAGTCTACTTCTTTTGCAAATGTTTTTTCCTTTCCATGCACTATAAGAATTTCTTCCCTGTCTTTTGTAGTAGGGAGCCCTACTATAACTCTTCTATCAAATCTTCCCGGCCTTAATAATGCAGCATCCAATATGTCCGGTCTGTTTGTGGCAGCAATTACAATAATGCCGGTATGTGGATCAAACCCATCCATTTCTACAAGGAGCTGATTTAAGGTTTGCTCTCTTTCATCATGTCCTCCGCCAATTCCCGCTCCTCTGTGCCTGCCTACGGCATCAATTTCATCTATAAATATTATGCAAGGGCCATATGTTTTTGCCTGATTAAATAAGTCTCTTACTCTGGATGCACCGACGCCTACAAACATTTCTACAAATTCTGAGCCTGAGACAGAAAAGAAAGGAACTTTTGCCTCTCCGGCGATGGCTCTTGCTATTAATGTTTTTCCGCAGCCAGGAGGCCCTAGAAGCAATACTCCTTTTGGTATTTTTGCGCCAAATTGCGCGAACTTTTTTGGATTTTTTAAAAATTCTATTATTTCTTTAAGTTCGTCTTTTACTTCCTCAACGCCTGCCACATCTTTAAAGGTAACCCGCGGTTTATTATCAAGAAACAATTTGGCTTTGCTTTTCCCGAAGGTAAATGCCTGATTTGCCCCGCCACCTGCTCCCCGCATCATTCTTTGCATGAAGAACCACCATACGCCAATGATAAGAATCCATGGTGCAATATTCCAGAATATCATCCAGAATGTGGTATTGCTTGGTTTGACATCGTAGATAACACCCTTCTCTACGAGGTTTTTTTCAAGAGTTTCTATATTACCAGGAGGGTACGAGTCTATGGAAGTTCCATCCTTTAGTGTGCCAATTACCTGAGATGGATAATTTTCTTTCATTTTTATTTGTACATATGTTACATCTCCTGAGTTCACTCTGTTAATAAATTCCGAGTAAGGCACCGTTGTAACGGGGGCCCCACCATTTCTGCCGAAGAAAGTCGAAACTGAGAACAAAATTATTATAAGAATTACCCAGGCAATAACTTCTTTTTTCAAGAAGTTTTTTTTATTATTTTTTGCCATAATTTATTTTATTATCCCCTTTCAGCTGTAAATTTTTTCTTTTAGTACGCCTATAAATGGCAGGTTTCTGTATTTTTCTTTGTAATCCAGTCCATAACCTATAACAAATTTATTTGGTATTTTAAATCCGTAGTAATCGACTGTTACAGGAATTTTTCTGCGTTCTTCTTTATCTAACAATGTGCAGATTTTTATGCTTTTTGGCCTTCTTGTTTCGAGCAATCGCATTACTGCGTCCATTGTAAGGCCCGTATCTACAATATCCTCAATAATAAGTACATGTCTGTCATTGATGGGGGTATCAAGGTCTTTTAAGATTTTTACCTGCCCTGTAGATTCTGTGTTTCCTCCGTAACTTGAAATTGCCATAAAATCTATCGACATATCTATTCCTATCTCTTTGGAAAGATCTGCAAGAAACATAAAAGCCCCTCTTAAAATGCAGACGAATAGAGGGAATTTACCCTTGTAATCTGCATTAATCTGGCTTCCTATTGTTTTAATGCGTTGTTTAATATCTTCCCTTGAAAAAAGGATTTCTTTAACGTCATTTTTCATGGTTTAATTATATCAGAAAATGGTTTTTCTTAAAGTAGCAGTAAGAAACAGTTTATTTTTCGAATTTTTGGTTATTTGGTATAAATTACTTCTTCGTACCCCCACTGCCCAGATGATTTCATTTTTACTGCTTACAAGCAGCGGAATTTTATGTCTCATTTTTACATCTATTTTCTGGTCTACAAAGAGATCCTGGATTTTTTTGCTTCCCATTTCGAGGTTGATTTTGTCTCCCTTTTTTCTGAATCGCATTTTGAGAGGCAGGGGGACATTATCCATATCAACAGCGATTTTATTGTTATTTAGCGTTGATTTTTTAACAGTATCAACAATTTCTGCTTTTATTATGATATTCGCTTTCTCTATTAATGTTTCCCCGGGTATAATAATCGGGTATTCTTTTTTTATTGAAAAGGGCAGGCGGCTGATTTTTTCTATCCAGAATTCTTTTTCATTTCTTTGCATATAAAGGTTGCCATACAAATTTGTTTTATTATTTTCTCCTGTCGATAGAAATTGTACAATTCGCTCTATTCTGTCGAATGTTGCATATTTTCCCAGCATTAATTTTATGATTCTTCGTTTTTCGAATAAAGGTAGTGCATTGAAAATCGCAAGAGAATATCGTTCTTTACTGGAAAGGAGTGCTTTGTCTTTTAGCGAAATTTCATTTATAAACTGTTCTTCTTCAAGTAAAGTTAATGATAGATTTAAGATATGCTGTTTAATTTCCGGGTTGAGAGAGGTAAGCAGGGGAACGAGCTGGTGGCGCACTCTGTTTCTCAGATAGTCAAGCGAAAAATTTGTCCAATCTGTTATAAATGGATTTTTTTTCAATTTTAGATATGTTTCCACATCTTTTCTGGTGATGCGAATCAGTGGATGGATAATTCCCTGAAAACTTTTTGGCCGGATACCAATGAGGCCTGTGGCGCCTGTGCCTTTTAATAAATGGATGAGGGTTGTTTCCGCGAGGTCGTCCATAGTATGAGCTAATGCGATTTTGTCATATTTTTCCTCTTGCTTAATCTTTAAAAAGAACGCAAACCTTTCTTCCCTTGCCATATCTTCCAATGAGCGTGAGCGCATTTTGGCAAGTTGTTTGATGTCTTTTTCGTCATAGAAAAATGGTATGTTAAGTCTGCCAGCCACATTGCTTACAAATTTTGTTTCTTCTTCAGCTTCTTCCCTTATTTTGTGATTAAAGGTGGCTACGGCAATTGAGAAGCCAAGTTCGTCTTTTAATTCATTCAGGATGTACAGCAGGCACATCGAATCTGCTCCCCCGGATACGCCTATAAGGACACGCTCTCCTTTTTTGATGAGAGCGAATTTTTCTATTGTATTTTTTACTTCGTCGTTTATATTAATTTTCTTCATTTTTTATTTCCTGTATTAATATCTCACGGATATTAGTTTATATAACGGAGTTTATCTATCTTTTGAATCCAGTTTTTTCTTCCAGCCTTTTTGTATTTGACATTTTCCTGCCTTTGGTAGCTTTTATTTATATAGTTTACACCTTTGGGAGACAGAGTCAAGCGTGAGAAAAAGTTTGACTTTTTGCCATTATTTATTACAATATGGCTTGTTATGATAAGGATTATTGAAACGAATGAAAATGACGGGGCGATGAATATGGCAATTGATGAAGCGCTCCTTGTTATAGAAAAAGAGAGGGGTTTTCCACCTGCGCTTCGCGTGTATCGATTTGTCCCTCCGACACTTTCTATCGGTTATTTTCAAAAAATGGAAAAAGAAGTAAACTTTGCCCATTGTAAGGAGTCAGGCATTGGTTATGTCAGGAGGCCTACAGGAGGCAGGGCAGTATTGCATGATAAGGAGCTGACATATAGCGTAACTGTGGCATATCCTCATAGGATTTTAGAAATGAATCTTCTTGATTCTTTTCATTATCTCTGTGGCGGCATTATAAATGCAATAAGTTTGCTTGGAAGAAGTGCATATTTTTCTGACAGGGAGGACAATGAGATAGTTTCGCCTTCGTGTTTTGCTGCGCCGACGTTTTCGGATATTTTGCTGAACGGCAAAAAAGTTGTGGGCTCTGCGCAGATGAGGAATGATTACGGTTTATTGCAGCATGGCTCGATCCTTTATCATGTCGATCTTGAGCAAATATTTTATTGTTTTAACTTGGATGAGAATGCAAGAAAAAGACTTGTGGAATTGTCCAAAAAGAAAATTTCATCACTTTCTGACGAATTAAATAAGGAAATTACGTTTGATATGATAAAGGATGTTTTGAAAAGAGGAATGGAGGCGGTTATGGATGAAGTACTGGTACCTGCTGAACTTACTGGGTATGAAAAAAATCTGGCAGAAAAATTATATCAGGAAAAATACAATACTTACGAGTGGAATTTTAAAAGATGACTATTTTAAGTAAAATATAGGAGAGGTGAATTTATGGGAAGAGAAAGTAGAATTAGAAAATTGAGAAAAGAGGGCATTATAGCTCCTGTACGGGAAAAGAAGAAGAATAAGAGATGGCTTAAAATTCTTATTTCTGTGCTGCTTGTATTTATAATTGTTTTTGTAGCAGCAAGAGTGTGGGGATATCTTGAACGGGATGTTGCCGCACATGTTGGCAAGGAAACAATCAAAAAGCAGGAAATTCAAGACCAGGTTGATTATTATGTTCAGATGTATCAGCAGTATGGGATGGATTTAAACGATCCATCTTATAGTGAAATGCGTGCGAATCTGGAAAAAAACATAAAGGATAGTTTAATAAACCAGTCGCTTCTTGTGCAGTATGCAGGGGCGCAGCACCTTGAAATCGATCAGGATGCTTTTAATGAAAATATTGAGAGCCAGGTTGATCAGATTGTAGAACAGGGGATACAAAGCCAGGGAGAAGAGATCTTTACTTATTATGTTGAGGCTCAATATGGCTCGATGGATGAATATAAAGTGTATCTGAGAAAACAGCTCACTCCTTTCGTTGAAAGGCCTTTGCTTGCGCAGGCTGCATTGGATGAACAGTATAAAATAATAGAAATTACGGATGACGATGTGAATTTGCATTGGAATGCTGTATATCAGGTTGATGCAGAACATTTTTTATTAAAAGTAGAAGAGGATGCTTCTGAGAGCGATATTGCTGCAGTTAAAGGGCAGATAGAAGATATCTACGCCGAAATAATGGAAGAGAAAGAAAAGGGCGAAGACAGTTTTGATTTTACCGAATTTACCCGCGGGAAGGCAGAAGAATTCAATGAAGCGGCAGCTGATACCGGCAAAGAAGCCGCACGTTATGAAAGTCTCGGATATTTTTCGAAGGGACAAATGGTAAAAGAATTTGAAGAGACCTGTTTTGACCCTGATGTTAACATTGGAGATATTGTCGGTCCTGTAAAAACTGATTTTGGTTTTCATATTATTCATATCCTGGGAAAAAAGCCAATGAGTGAAAAATATGATGAACCTGCTATGATTAATGTCCGTCTTGTTCTTTTTAAATATGAGCAGGGGGATGAAAAAAGTGAAGAAAATGCCAAGATGAGTGCAAATTCTATTGTCGTTCAGACCAAAAAAGGAATGGATTTCATTGAAGCAGTGGAAAGGTTTTCCCAGGACGATGCAACAAAGGAAAACGATGGAGAAACAGGGTTCTTTGCAGAAACCGAGCGGCCAGAACTTTTTATGCCAGCAGCGAAACTTGCAGTAGGAGATATTGCAGGTCCCATTAAAACATTCGATGGTTATGCAGCAATTAAGGTAATCGATAAAAAAGAAGCAGTAAAAGCTTCTTTAGACAATGAAGAAGTATATGAAAAGGTAAAAGACGATGTTATGAGCGAGAAAAAGCTGGAAGTGGAAGAGAAATTTATTGAAATTTTGAAAAAGAAGTACAAGGTGAGAACGGCAAATCCATGGACTAGCATAACAGCGTTTTTTGACAGACACCTGGGAGAAGAATGGCGTGGTTTTGTTGGATGGTGGGACAGAGTTACTACCGGCAAAACTTCAGAGGAGACTTCACCTGAAATACCCAGCACTCCTATTATTCCTTTGCCGGACGAAGGAAATGAGGGCGGAGAGCCTCTTCTTCCAATAGGGGAGGATAACTAATGAAAAAGAAAGAAAAAAAAGAACGATTTTTTAGGCGATTATTTAAATTCCCTCTCATTATTCTTACAATTATTGTTATTATTATAGCAATACTTTTCGGTGCTTATGGATATATATATTCTGGGAAAAGTGTCTATGCATATGTGAAAGGCGAACCGGTTTACTATTATGAGATGTTTAATGAAATTGTTGATCAGGCCCGTAAAAATAATGTAAGCGTACTGTCGCTGCAAGGAGGAGATCCACAAAGCGCATTTGCCCGTTATACAATTAATACTTTTGCCAAAGAGGAAGTGATATCCAGGAAATTCTTTTATTTGATGGCACTGGAAGACAATTTTGACTGTACATTAAGTGAATTGGATACAGCGATGTACGAATTTAAAAAAGCAGTTACAGGAATTTCGGATGACTTGGAAGAAAATTTTGAAAGTGAACTTACCCTTAGAAGGGCTACAGAGCAGCAGCTGCGCGCTGTATTAAAAGGAAAAATTATAGCGCAAAAAGAAATTGATAAACTTACAGAGCATATTGTGCTTACCCCGGAGGAAATTTATGCCTACTATGAAGAGTGGAGTTTTGCTTACGATGAAGAAGGCAAGACGAGCGAGGAAATATTCAGGGAAAAATATGATAAACTCGAGAGAAGCGCACTGTATCTTGAAAAACAGCAGTATATGATTAAGCTGAGGGCAAGCTTAATAGAAGAAAATGAATCTGAAATCGTTATTGATAACCGGTACAAAAAATTTATGAGATGGTTTTACCGGGATATAATGAATCTCGTGGTTCCAGACGAGTTTGAACCTGAAAAAGTATGAAAAAAGTCAGCATTAAAGTTGTTTTAGCAGTTATTTTATGCCTGTTTCTGCTAAGCTGTTCCTTCAGTAGAGTAGCAGTGTATAGCAAGAGCGACGGGAAACCACTTGCCCTTGCCTCACTAACTATAGGCAAAGGTAATTACTATGCGAATTATGAGGGGAATTTATCCTTTTTTAGGACTGTATTTCCTGAGAAAGTGGAGGTTTTTCATTTTGGTTACGATGAAAAAACTGTGCAATTACCATTTGCAATATTTTATTCAAGCGCAAGAATTTTTTTGGATGTTGCCAGTTATGAGGCGATTCAAAGACAGGTTCTCGATATTTTCAGCGGGGTAGCAAGCTATGAGTACGAATATTATTTGAATGTTTCGGGGGAGGATAGCAAAAGCCAGGAATTTGCAGCTAAATATGACGGAGCAAATTTCTTTTTTGAAAGCAAGAGTGATTTTTCAGGATCCCATATGAAAGTATGGTCTATTGACGGCCAGATGTATAAAAGCGACGACAACCTGTTTATTGAAGGGCCGCTTACTGCTGAAGAGGAACAGGCTCTTTGCCAGCAAAATATAGTATTTATTCCAATACAGGTATTGTTTGCTTCTATTTTTCCATTCGACAGCCCCGACGAAATAAGGGTTGAAAATGATGTGATTTATTTTGCCTGGGAGAATGGGCATATGGAAATTAAAATTTCAGAAAACAGATTTCCCGTAGAGGTAAATTTTGAATCAAAGGAAAATACAACTAATGTTGTCTACAAACTTGTGCTTAATATAAAGAATATTAACGGTGAGGTAAAGATAGCAGATGAACTTTAATTCCACACTGGATAAAACATTTGAAGAATATTTTGAAGAGTTTTTGTATAGATTTTCTGTAAAAGCTACCAGGTTAGGAATACATCGGTACGATTATAGATTAGGCAGCTTTGACAGGGCGGATTTTGATAGCTGGGCAGCTGCACTTAAAAATATTAAGAAAAAACTCTTTCTTTCAAAGATAAAGGTAAAAAAAGGGAAAAGGCTTGATTATTTGTTACTTGAAAAGCGGGTTGATAACGAGCTCAACTGGGTAGTAAACGAAAAAGAGTACACAACAAATCCGTTAATGTATACTTCAGTGGTTAAGGATGGCTTGCTTTATTCTGCTTTTGGGTCCCATGCACCTTTTAATGTAAGGAGCAAGAATTTTCTTGACAGGCTATCTGCAATAGGAACAATACGCAAGGGGATTGAGGAAAATCTGCAATGTTCAAATTACCTTGAAAAGACGGCAGCACTTAAAGAATTGCAGTTTTTAAATACATTTATCAATGAATTCAGCAGCTATCTTTTGGGAAAAAGCGATGGAGAAGGCAAAGACGATTTTAAATTGGCAAAGGCGGAAGCACTTGACGAAATAGGAAAAATGCTAAATTTTGTTGATAATATCACTCTTTCCCAGGAGAATGGAGGCCTAAGTTTTGTAAAAGAGCTAAGGAGAGAATATCTGGGAGATTATCCATTAAAGGATGTTCGGGTTGATTTAAAGAACAGACTTTCCGCTTTGCGTGAGCTTATCGAAAAGAAGTCGCGGGCGATAAAGATTTCTCAGTCGTGCAATGCTACGATTAAGGATATATTAGACAAAAAGGAGCTATTCACGATTGAGCAGGTAGCCGCAATTTTTGATCATATTAAGAGCATGGGGGGGAACATATTTGGACATACAGATCTTTCCGTGGAGTTTAAACTCATACTACAAAACGAAAATAGAGAGTTTGATTTTGTTAAAGGAATTAGTCCCGGCATTGTTATTCCTTCCGGACCATTTGATACACATACAGTTATCCCTTTGACGTTTACTTCCCCGATGACACTTTCGACGCTCGTGCTTAAACTTGTTTCTCTTGGGTATCCAGGAAAAAGTTACGAATCTGAAATCAAGAGAAGAAAAGAATCCCGATTCAGGGCTTTTTTTGTGAACCCTCTTTTTGATGAGGGCTGGGAAATTTATACCAAACGAGTGATGAATAACCGGTTAAAAGGTAAATACGGGGATGAGTTTGAACTTATTTTTTTGTATGACCAATACAGCATCTTATTTAAGGCGTTTATAGAAAACGAACTGCTTAACAAAAGAATAGGTAGTGAAGAATTTGAAAAGATTATTGAAGAAGACAGTATTATTCTTGATAAAGATGAGTTTGCCAATAGCATTATTGCAGAAAACGGAAAAAGCTTAAAAAGCGTTATAGGTCTTGATTTTATTATGGCGGTTAAAGAAAAAGTACTTAGAAGAAAGATGGAAGAAAAAGAATTTCACATACAGCTTCTATCTCACTCATCGCTTCCTTTGAAATTCATTGAACAAGGGATAAGGACGTGAATAAACCAAAGTTTATAATAGCAATTGCAGGAAATATAGGCGCAGGCAAATCCACACTGACTAAACACCTGTCGGAAAAATGGCATTTTCACTCTGTACTTGAGCCAGAAACAAAAAACCCATTTCTGGAAGATTTTTATAAGGACCCTAAGAAATGGGCATTTCATTCGCAGTTGTTCTTTCTTACAGAAAGGGCAAGAATGCAAAAAATAGCAGAAGAAAATGCACAGTACCTTTTGCTGGACAGGACAATTTATGAGGATGCCGAAGTATTTGCCAGAATTGTGCTTTCCAGGAAGGAGTACGAAATATATAAACGTGCGTATGAGCTTATAGTGGAGACGCTTACGCCTCCAAATTTTGTTGTCTACCTGAAGGCATCTGTTCCTACGCTGATGGAGCGCATAAGAGAACGGGGAAGGAAGTACGAAAAAAACATTCATAGATCTTATATTAAAAAACTTAATGAGCAATATGATCGATGGATGCGTGAGTTTGAAATAGCTCCCGTTATTCAGATTGACACAGATAAATATGAACTTTTTAGTTTGTTTGGAGATCTGGATAATGTACGGAAAGAAATAGAAACTTTTTTTTGGTGCAGGGATAATAAGAAATGACCAAAAATTCAGACGGGCAAAAAAATTTTGAAAAAGAAGTTTTTTTGGGGATACTTCCCG
>JAUXIC010000063.1 GCA_030621215.1 Caldisericota bacterium | reverse complement strand
CAATTCATGCAAGAGATCTTGGAAAAATAATTCAGGAGCGTATTAAGATTGATGTAAGAGTTGCAGTACTTGGCCATATACAGCGGGGCGGTTCTCCTACAATATTCGATAGAATGCTTGGGATTCGTGTTGGGGTAAAGGCAGTAGATATGGTGCATAGTGGTGAATTTGGGAAAATGGCTGCAATAGTTAACAATAAAATCGATGCAGTTCCGCTGGAGCAGGCTGTAGGAAAATTAAAAATGGTTTCTAATAATTGGCTCAAATTACTCAAGGTGTTTTTGAAATGAAAAGGATTGCTGTTCTTACTTCAGGGGGCGATGCTCCCGGGATGAACGCAGCTATAAGAAGTGTTGTACGCGTTGGGTATGTGCGGGGTGTTGAAGTAATCGGGATTTATCGTGGCTACAGAGGATTATTGGAAAAGGATTTTCACCTGATGCTTCCCCGCGATGTGAGTGGTATTTTAGAAAAGGGCGGAACAGTACTCAAGACGAGCCGCGCTGCTGAATTCAGGGAAGAAAAGAAACAGTTGAGAGCAATTAAAAATATGAAAGAAAAAGGAATAGAAGGACTTATTGTGATTGGCGGCAATGGATCCCAGACAGGAAGTCTTGCTCTTTCAAAAAAAGGTTTCCCTGTAATGGGTATCGGGTCTACTATTGATAATGACTTGTGGGGAACGGATTATACAATCGGGTTTGACACCGCTGTTAATACTGCAATTAATGCAATTGATAAAATAAGGGATACAGCTGAATCGCATGACCGCACTTTTATTGTAGAAGTTATGGGGAGAGATGCTGGTTTTATTGCCGTGGATGCTGGTGTTGCCGGCGGTGCGGACATTATTCTTGTGCCCGAAGTAAAGTTTAATATTAACGAGATCGTAGATGATATCAAAAACGGGATAAAGAAGAAAAAGATGCATCACCTTATTGTGTGTGCTGAAGGAGCAATTCATGCAAGGGATCTTGGGAAAATAATTCAGGAGCGTATCAAAATTGATGTAAGGGTTGCAGTACTTGGTCACATACAGCGGGGCGGTTCTCCCACTCGTTTTGACAGGCTTCTTGCTTCAGCGACAGGGGAGAAGGCAGTAAATGCTTTGCTTGATGGGGAAAATGGTAAAGTTGTTGGAATAAAGGACAATAAAATTGTTCTGATACCATTAGAAAAGGCGGTAACAAGAAAAAAGAAATTAAATTCAAAATTACATAAACTTGCTAAGGAGTTGTCTGTTTAAAATGAATAATATAAAGAAATTTTTTCAGTCAATAAGATTTCAGCTAACTACTATCCTTGTAGTTTTTGTCGTTGTATCAATGGTTTTTATCACCTCTATGGTCGTAAGAAATGTGGAGAACGAGATTTTTAATATTGAAACAAAACGGCTGGAGATTGCTGCAAATCAACTGGCGGAAAGATATCAGAAGATGTATGACGGAGTCGCCTGGCAGTATGATTTTGGCCATCTTACCATCGACGAACAGAAGCTTTATATTACAAAATTTCTTAAGCCTTTATTTGAAGAGTATTTTGACGAGTATCGGAAGAATTTTCCGGAACTTGAATTTGGTTACTATATCCCCCCGATAAACGATGAAATTGTATACATGGGGTTGGATCAATACAAGCTTGATAAAAAGCTTACTGTTATAAAATATGTTACGACAAAGAAAATGGCAGTGGGTTATATCTTCGTAGACGAGCCATATTCTATCATTATGGGACCTGTTGAAGATATAAAAATGGAAGCCAATAAAGTGACTGCGTACTCGGCAATTTTGGCTGCAATTTTTATATTGCTGATTTCGTCAGTGTTTACAAGCAAGATCGTGAGAATTAATAAAGGGCTAAAAGTATTAGAACAAAATTTGGATTTTAGGTTTTCTGGTTTCGGAGGAGAGATAGGGGCTATTGCCAGCTCTATTAACAGCATGGCTGAAAGTCTGAAGAAAAATATTGAAGAAGCCCAGCGCAATGAATCGCTTAGAACTCTGGGAATGTTTACTGCGGGCGTGGTCCACGAGGTTCGTAATCCCCTTACTTCTATAAAGGGCTTTGCGCAGATTCTTGAGAAGAAACTGCAGGGGAAAAATGAAGAAAAGTACGTAAAACCAATTTTAAGGGAAACGTACAGATTAAGCAAAATTGTACAGGACCTTTTGAGTTATGGCAGGCCGTCTCCGCTTAAGAGAGTAAAATTCAATATTTCGATCTTTTTTGACGAAATTGTTTCAATGGGCAAGCAGTATGCAGCGGGCAAGGAGATTGAGTTTATTAGCAACTGCAATGAGGAAATAATCGAGGCAGACGAAAAAAAATGCAAAGAATTGTTTCTTAACCTTGTAATTAATTCGGTGCAGTCCATGGGAAATAAAGGAAAGCTGACTATAAATTCTGCAAGAAAGGGAGAGTTTATAGAAATTTCCATCAGTGATACGGGCGTGGGGATGAACAAAGATCAGCTGGAACATATCTTTGTGCCATTCTATACCACAAAAGCGGAAGGGACAGGTCTGGGCCTTGCTATCGCTTATCGGGTAGTTAAAGAACATGGCGGCAAAATAAGGGTTGAAAGTGAACAAAACAAGGGCACTACATTTTATATTTGTTTACCTGTAGGAGATGTGAAAAATGAAGCTTAAAAAATATGTAATTTTAATTGCGGATGATGAAGAGGATGTAAGAGATCTTCTTACCGAAGTGCTTGATGAAGAGGACTATACTATTGTAACAGTAGATAATGGACAAAAGGCAGTTGATTTTGTGGCAAAAAACTCTCCGGACTGTGTTCTGCTGGATGTGAGGATGCCGGTCATGGACGGGATGGAAGCGTTTCTACAGATTAGAGAGATAACGCCTGATCTCCCCGTGATTTTTATTACCGCTTATGGCAGTTCCGATTTGGCAATTAAGGCAATGAAGAAAGGCGCTTATGATTACCTCACAAAGCCGTTTGATATTGAAGAGGTAAAAATAAAAGTCAGGAAAGCTATTGAGCTAAAAGAATTGTCATCGAGTTTTGAAAAGGTTAAATCCGGCAGCAACTATAAGCAGGACGAAATAGTGGGAGAATCTTCTGAAATGCAGGAAGTTTATAAAGATATTGGACGTGTAGCTGATTCGGATGTCACCGTACTGATCCGCGGAGAAAGCGGGACAGGGAAAGAGTTGGTAGCAAAAGCGATTTATTTGCATAGCAATCGAAGGAATAAGCCATTTATAGTGGTAAATTGCGCTGCAATTCCTGAAAATTTGTTGGAGTCAGAACTTTTTGGCCATGAAAAGGGTTCATTTACAGATGCCATCGCAAGGCATGTAGGCAAGTTTGAGCAGGCAGAGAATGGAACAATTTTTCTTGACGAAATAGGCGATATGGGGCTTGCTCTTCAGTCAAAACTGCTTAGAGTGCTTCAGGAAAAGACATTTGAGCGCATCGGAGGAAAGGAAACGATTGTTTCACAGGCGAGAATATTAGCGGCAACTAATCGTAATCTTGAAGAATTGGTAAAGGAAGATAAGTTTCGGGAAGATCTGTACTACAGGTTAAATGTTGTTGCGATTAATATGCCTCCTTTAAGGGAAAGAAAGATGGACATCCCATTACTGGTGAACTATTTTGTTTCTAAGTTCTCAAGAAAGTATGGCAAAGTAGTTCAGGGAGTTTCTGACGATGTGATGAGATTATTTATGGATTACGACTGGCCCGGCAACGTAAGAGAGCTGGAAAATGCCATTGCCAGAGGAGTGATTATTACATCTGCTCCTCTTATACTGATGGACCATCTTCCCCCGGATCTGGCACAGAAAGCCGGAGAAAAAACGAGCGTTACAGTAGTTGCGGGAGAGGGAGGAAGCAGTACTGTTATTCCTCTTCCTGAGGCCATTGCCGAGATAGAAAAAGAGATGATTGTGAGAGCCATTAAAAAGGCTAATGGCAACAAAACGAAAGCGGCTAAAATGTTGGGAATATCAAGGAAATCTCTTTTTAACAAGATAAGGGGTTATAAGATTAATTTAGACAACGGCTCATCCGATTAATAGAATGACAGTAGTGTCTGGTTAAAAATTTGGATTTCTTAAAGTTTGTTTTGATTTTTTTATATAAAATTTTTTGATTTATCAGCCAAGGAGGAGTTATGGACGCTATAGGGAAAGAAATCAAATCTTTAAAAAAGGAAGTTATTGCTCTGCGAAGAGATTTTCATATGCATCCTGAATTAGGTTTCAAAGAAAAGAGGACAGCAAAGATTGTTGAGAATTATTTAAAGTAATGCGGCTTGGAAGTTAAAAGCGGCGTTGCAAAAACAGGAGTTGTCGGCATTCTTAGGGGAAAAGAAAAAGGAAAAACAATTCTTTTAAGGGCGGATATGGATGCTCTGCCGATAGAGGAAATGAGTAAAATTCCCTATAAATCTGTCAATAAAGGCGTGATGCATGCCTGCGGCCATGACGCTCATACTGCAATGCTTCTTGTTGCTGCGAAAGTTCTTTCGCACCATAAAGAGGAAATTAAGGGAAATATCAAATTTGTGTTTCAGCCGTCTGAGGAAAAGGACCCGGGTGGTGCTATAAAAATGGTTGAGGAAGGCGTTATGGAAAAACCACACGTGGACAGGGCGTACGGATTACATCTTGGAAATATGTTTCCCTGTGGCATGATTGCTATTAAACCTGGTATTTTTACGGCTCAAGCAGATAGATTCTCTGTTCGTATAGATGGAAAAGGCGGGCATGGTGCTTATCCTCATACATCTATTGACCCGGTGTTGATTGCGTCCCATACCGTTGTTGCCTTGCAGGCAATTGTTGCAAGAGAAGTTGACCCGATTCAATCAGCTGTACTTAC